>NZ_JBATHX010000119.1:0-2439 GCF_049667265.1 Algibacter sp.
GGATAATTAACGTCTATTTTAAAAAGAAATCTATCTAATTGAGCTTCCGGTAACCTGTAAGTTCCTTCTTGTTCAATTGGGTTTTGAGTGGCTAAAACCATAAAAGGAGAATCCAATAAAAACTTATTTCCGTCAATGGTTATTTGCTGCTCTTCCATAACTTCAAACAAAGCGGCTTGCGTTTTTGCAGGAGCTCTATTAATTTCATCAATAAGAATCATGTTTGAAAAAATCGGTCCTTTTTTAAATTCGAATTCAGAGTCTTTCAAATTGAAAACAGAAGTTCCTAAAATATCGCTAGGCATTAAATCGGGTGTAAATTGAATTCGACTAAAACCAACACTTAGCGATTTTGCAAGTAATTTGGCTGTAATCGTTTTTGCAACACCGGGAACACCTTCAATAAGCGAATGTCCTTTAGCTAAAAGCGATGCAATTAGCATATCTACCATATCTTTTTGCCCGACAATAACTTTACCTATTTCTTGTTTGATTTTTTGCACACTCGTTTGGAGTTCAGTTAAATCCAAACGGTTTTGAAATTTTATATCGCCAGAGTCGTTTAATGCGCTATCATCAATTGAATTTACTACGTTTTCTGGTTTTGGCAAATAGTCCTGATGTGCTTTTTCTTCGTTGTTTTCGTCCATAATTATTTTGAATAAAATGCTTCTATATTTCTGTTGAGTTTTATCAAGTTTTCTTCGAAAAACTCATTCTTTGATTTCATTAAGTTAATGTAGTTTATCAACTTTTTTACATCTTCTTTTTTCTTTCCCGTTTTAGCGGCTAGATTTTCTGTAAATGCTTCATCTAAATTTGTGGTATCTAAATTTAATTCGCGTCGTATTTTTTCTAAAAAGTAAGCTATTTTTTTATCAATTAAGTTTTTGTGGTCTTTCGTATCAAAGTATAAATTAGATACCGTTTTCACGAAGGCTACGGTCGTGTTTTGTAAAGGTTTAATTATTCTAATAACGCGTTGTCTTCGCTTGGCGTTAAAAATCATAAACAGGATACCAAAAACAATAGCAGTAAACCAAGCCCATTTAAAAGACATTTGTTCTAAAAACCAACCCAAGTTAGAATTCTTTTCCACATCGCCATCATAACCAGTTTGCATTTTTGTGTACGAATCAAAATAGACGTTGTTATTTGGTAAATAAGACAAAGTCCTTTCAACATATTTATACCTGTCTTCCTTTAAAATATGGTAGTTGGTAAATGCTTTAGGCTCTAAATGTAAAAACACTTGGCCATCACCAAAAGGGATTTGTAGAAAATTAACGTGTTTATAATCGATTTTTGAATACCCTAAAACAGTATGATTTATGGAATCAAATTCTGAAAAATAGTGATCGCCTTTATTTCTGTCAAGCGTCATATCATCAAAATTAAAATGCTTTAATGATACATACGAAATGCTATCTTTTTCATTTTTTATATAATCAACACTTAGGTTTAAAGTATCGTGAAATTTTTGAGGGAAATAATAATCTGAAATGAATAAGGTGTTTCCAGCATCAACAAAACTTAGTAGTTCATCAACCGAATCATCCTCTAAATAATCAGAGTTTCCTATAATAATGTAACTGCCTTCAGCTACATGCTCACCATAACCATACTCGGAATTTGCGCTTAAATAACTAGCAGGTTGATGGTAAACGGTTCTCACTTTATAATCATTAAACAACCGCGGTAATTCCTTGTAAAGCACGCTAACACCATAGGGTTTGTTGCTTTTTTCATCAAAAGATTCTTCCCAATCAATAGTTTTGGTGCTTTTGACTCCAATAACCACCGAGGCGGTAATTACCAGTAGTACAATAATAATTATAACAGGCAGAATTTTTTTCATGAGTTTACCTGTTTTAAAAGGACTTCAATATTACTTTTTGCCTTATTATAATTCTCAAAATTCAATGGAAACTCACCATACCAAATGTAATTATAGAGGTAAGAGGTGTATGCGAAATCTTTACTAAAAGGTTTGTCGAATACTTCCTCCAAATATTCATTATTAGTTTTATCGTCTTCAAATTTTATATGGTTTTTTAGACTTAAAGTTTTTAAAACGAGCAGATAATAATAGCGAATGGCGAGTCTGTAATCGTTGTCGTTTTCAGCATTTTTAATAAAACTTAGAATGTCTGCATTTTCAATGTTTTCCGCGGTAATCTCCTCATAATTATTAATAGTTTTATTTCTGTTGGAAGTAAATAAATTTGCACCACCTTCATTTATTAAAATATAAACTAAAAAGCCGACTGCTAGTGCTATCGCGATATAAAATACCCATGCAAATGGACCAAAATTTATGCTAAAACTATCAGAATTATTACGCTCCTTTTGTTTTACGTTTCCTTTTTTGTAATCTTCATATTTGCCAGAGCCAGTTTTGGTTTGGGTAACAACATCTGTGCCTTCATAATTATATTT
>NZ_JBATHX010000120.1:0-2816 GCF_049667265.1 Algibacter sp.
CTCCGGAAGTGTAGTAAAATTTCAACCTGAAATAGGTGTTATCATCACGCGTATCATTAGGATCTTCAGCTAATAGATTTAACAAATACAAATTTGGTAGAATTCTAGAAAAACCTCTTCCGCCTTGCTCAATATTAGCTTCAATACCTGAAATTTGGAAATATTGTGTCACATAATTTGCATTCATCATAGTAGTGCCTCCACCACCTAACAAATCATCTTCAGATTGTATCACAAATAATGATTCTGAATTATTTCTATCGCCAGCGAACACATCGGCCGTTGTAGCCACTAAACTATGTGGACTATCTGGTCCATCAATAACATCTAGGGCTTGGGTTTTAGCCTCAGCCCAATCGCCTTGCCACATAGCCGCTTTTGCCTTTACATGCTTTGCTGTTCCTTTTGTAATGCGGCCAAATGTATCAGTCCATTCTAAATGTTCTATTGCGAAATCTAAATCATTATTAATTATATCAAAAATTTCTGCTTCAGTTGACTTATCGTTAATTACATCGAATGCATTATCAACCGTAATAGTTTCTGTTGTTACATAAATATTATTATACATTCTGTATAAATAGAAGTATGAGTGCGCTCTAAAAAACTTAGCCTCGGCAATAATTTGGTTTCTTGAAGCTTCACTAATATTTGTAACAGATTCAGCACCATTAATAATTGCTGTAGCTTTATTAGCTATATTATAATAATGTTTCCAAAATAATGATGATGCAAAAGTAGCACCTAAATCATCTGGTGAAATACCTCTTTCGTATCTTCCTAATAATCCCGTATAACCGGATCTACTGAATGCTAAATCACTTCTAGAAGACATGACTACGGCACCCATATAATCTTCAGTACCAGCGTCGTAACGATCTCTTTCAAATTTATATAAACTTACCACACCAGATTTTAAACCTGCTTCAGTTGAATAAATATAATCTGAATCAATAAGCGTACTTGGTTGTTCTTCTAAGTATTCTTCACATGATACTGCGAAAAGCAACACCATAAGTACCATACCGCTACTTTTTAATTTTGTGTAAAAATTCTCTGTATTCATAATTTCTTTTTTTTTAAAATTTAACTCTTACTCCAAAGGTGAAACTTGTTGCATCAGGATACCCTGTATCAGCGTTTGAAAATGTGCTTCGAATATTTACTTCTGGGCTATACCCAATATAATCTGTATTAGTAAATAAGTTTGTTCCTGTAACATAGAATCTAATTTGTTCTAAATTAAGTCTTTCGTTAACTACATCAGATAATGTATAACCTAAACTCAACGTTCTCAATCTTATATAAGATGCATCTTTAACAGCCAATGAATTTAAATACTGCGGAGCTGCATCAAAATTTGCTCTTGGAAATGTTGTTGATGGATTTTCAGGTGTATAATAAGGTACTCTTACGCCGTTTAATTTTCCTGATATGGTACCACCATTATTAAAATCCGATAAAAACGGATTCACTTTTGTTGCGCCTTCAACAGCGTAGAAATCAACAAATAAATCAAAACCTTTATAAGCTACTGTTGTTGATAATGACCCAAACCAATCTGGATTCGGATCTGTAAACACACGATCTTCCTGAGTTATTTTTCCATCAGGAATTCCAGTTGCATTTCCTTCATCATCAACACCGTTTGTGTCTCTAATTCTAATATCACCCGGTCTTAGATCATCTTGTGTAATTGTAGATTCTGGATTTGCTTGTGGTGCGTTTGCAAAATCATCTCCTACTTGCCAAATACCATCAAATTGATATTGTCTGATTGCTCCGGCAGCTTGACCAACAAAATAATTGAACTGATCATCTTCCAAAACTGGATTACCATCACCGTCATTATAAAGCGATAGAATTTCGTTTTTATTATTAGACCAATTTGTTGAAACAGACCATTTAAAATCATTTGTATTGATAATATTTGCTGTTAAGTTTAATTCAAGACCTGTGTTTTGTAATTCTCCACCATTATCATAGGTATCCGTATACCCTGTTATTGCAGGAACAGGACGCCTTATGAATAAATCGGTTGTTCTTTTATCATACCAGTTAATATTACCAACTAAAATTCTTTCAAATAAAGAAAAATCAAGACCAATATTAGCCGTTGTAATTCTTTCAAATTTATAATCTGTATTTGGTAAGGTGGTAGATGGCGAATAACCAGAAGCAGATTGACTATCGAAAATATAGTTTTGCCCTTCTGCAGTAAATAGCGATCTATATGAACCACGTGGTGCATTTAAAAGAGAACCATAACTAATTCTTAATTTTAATTCTTGAATAGCGTCAACATCTTTTAAAAAGTTTTCTTTATGCATTTTCCATGCAAAAGATCCACCACCATTGTATCCCCATTTATTTCCTGCGGCATTAGCAGAAGAAGCATCGGCCCTAAATGTTGCATTAAACAAATATTTATCAAACATATTATAATTTACTCTTCCCATAAAGGACGTAAACCTTTGCGCTGTTTCATCGCGTTCTACAAATACATTTCCTATAGCATTTGTAATTCCATTATAACCTAAACTTTCATTAGTAAACCCTTCACCTTGTGTAAATGTTCTAGAAAATTTATCTTCTTGAGAGGACTGAACAACAGTTAAATTTAACTTGTGGTCATCATTTATTGCTTTATCCCAAGTTAAAATATTTTCGATTAAGTATGATTCTCTTAATTGGTTTTCAATTCTAGCAATACCTCTAACATCATCACCTGCGGAACTTAAAGAAGATTGATATTGACCTCTTTCTGAAGTACGTCTTGTTAAGTTAGTTTTTAATTGGTATTGTAAATTATCTGT
>NZ_JBATHX010000121.1:0-9384 GCF_049667265.1 Algibacter sp.
AGAAAATTGCAGCAAAAGGCGACCATGTAGGCATATCATTCTATGCGTTTTTTAAAAACAAAAATGATAACCCAGAATTATTAATGGAAGCCGCCACTTGGTGGATAGAAACTAATAAGTTAGACCACTTCGAAAAAGCAGTAAAAATTAAAAGCTTAGTTGAAAATTTATAATGGAATCGCAACCAAACAATCCGTTACATGGCATTAAGTTAGAACAAATTATAAACGATTTGGTGGCACATTATGGTTGGGAATATATGGGTTACACTATAAAAATTAAATGTTTTACTGATAATCCATCTGTGAAGTCGAGCTTGAAATTTCTACGACGAACACCTTGGGCAAGAACAAAAGTGGAGAACATGTATTTAAAGATGTTGAAGAATAAGAAGTAACAAAGCAATAAAATAAAAAGGCTCAAGTTAAAACTTGAGCCTTTCGCATTTTTGTGTTTTATAAACTATTCTTGTTTATTTTTTTTCTTGCCTTTTCCTTGTCCTTTGCCTTTTTTCCAGTTTTCTTTTAATTCAGCTAAAGTTACCGCACCATCACCATCAGCATCTAATCTTGCATAATTTTTTTCTAGTTTTTCAGCAGGAACTTCATTTTTTCTTTTAGCCGATTTAAACTCATCTAAAGAAATTGAACCATTGTTATCTGCATCAAAACGTTTATGCATTTTTTCAAAGTTTGGTTCTTTTTTTTCTTGTGCAGACATAGTAAAAGAACAAGCAAATAATCCTAGTGCTAAAGCACCCAATTTAATAGTTTTAGATTTCATAATGTTTTATGATTAATAATTACAAGCATTAAGACTATTTAAATTTAAAAAGGTTTAATCAAGTTGTTTTTATTTTAATGTGAAACAATAATCATTTTAGAAACGGTTTGAAAGTTATCATTTGTAAAATTCAAAATATAAGTTCCGTTTGAAAATAATGATGTATCGATATCTAAAGAGGTATCATTAATCACTTTTTCAAAAATTTGTCTGCCATCTAAGCTATAAATTTTCATTTTGCTAAGTGCGTTGTTTAAGCTTTTAACATGCAATGTGTTTTTTGCTGGCATCGGGTAAAGCAAAATACTATTTTTTAAATCTTCATCTGCAACGGATAAACTAGAAGAGCCATAAAATTCTATTTCTCCAACGGCACTCCATTGGCTTGTTCTGGTATCGCCAGCGCTGTTAAATCTTCCGAAACCTAATAATTTTACGTAACGGGCTTCTGCAGTAACTTCATACTGATTATAATCTGTCGTACTGGTTGCAGTTAATATTAAATCGCCAGTTGTTGGTAATACCATAGAGAAATCTGCTTCTTCAGTTCCTGTGGTAGAAACCCATATTTGATAACCAAAAGGATCGGATTTGCTTGTGGTTGTAAATTGAATTAATTTCAAGTCATAGTTGCCACTTAAATCATAAATAATATATTCACCATCACCTTTATAGTCACCAGCTTGAACAGCATCATCATCAGCAGCCCAAACGGTGCCTTCATCTTTATCTAAAGTGTTGGATGCATAATTTGTTTTACCACCAGTATCTTCTTGTTTTGAATATGAATGAATTGTTACAGGAGCTCCTAATGTTCCAGAGTTAATAAGGTCGTACAAATCGGTTAAATCTGCACCTTCCTGAACTACTGTTAATGTTCTTACAATATCATCGCCACCTGCATCTTGTGTAAAGGTTACGGTACCAGATCTGCTACTTGTATCGGCATTTTCAGTTACAGAAACCCAAACCGTTGCATTACCAGAACCAGCGGTTGTGTCGATACTAATCCAAGAATCGTTAGATTGAGCAGTCCAGCTTACATTGGCAGCAACTGTAACATCGTAACTAGCAGCAACTGAAGGTAGCGTTGATAAACCACTAACTGTTAATGATTCACTCACTTCAATAGTACAATCACCGGTAGTGATACTAGCTCCAGAATAATCAAGAAAACAAGCCCCAATGCCGTAACCAACCATAGCATCAGTTGTGGGCGCATAAGCTCCCATATCAGCACCTTTTCCAGCTGAACCAGTTCCAGAGAAAGTGAAAATTTCACCATCTGCAGTAGCTGTAATTCCTGTTTCTTCTGAAAAACCAGCATTTGTTTCGCCTAAAGTCGTTCCCGTGTAAACGTTTCCATTATAAGTTAATGTTGCTCCGATGTTTGCATACGAAGTTGGCTCATCACCTGAAATTACAGGTGTTATATTGGCGTTGCCAGCTTCAAAATGAATTAAGTTATTCTCAACCATTCCTTTTACATCATTACCGTTGTCTGTGTTAACGTTATAAAACAAAGGTGCATTGGTGTTCATAATCGTATTGTTTGAAACAATAATACCTTCAGTTTTTTGATAGCCATTTGAAACATTATCAGAAGCACAATCTGCATCAGCATTGGCGCCACCACCAATAAATGTTATGCCGTTATTCCATTTTGCAAAATCATCAACTGTAATACAATCTTGAATATAATTATTGGTAATGGTGTGGAAACTATCTGAAATTCTAATACCTCCTGTTCCATCAACATTTTCACCTAAAAAGTAATTCCCTTGAACGGTAGCATAAGAACCATGACGCAGCACTAAAGATCCTCTACAACTTCTAAAAGTATTGTTTGTATAGGTGTTGCCTTTACTTTTATTAGTGATAATTTCATTTTCGCCATCAGACTTAACAAAATAGTTGTTACTAATTGTTGCATCACTATTTACCATTTGGTAGGAGCTTGTTCCCATTCGAATGGTTTCACTATCTCCCGCATTTGATAACTCATCACCATTGGCTTTTCTTCCATATAATTCTGTCACTTTTTCAAAATTATAGAAATAATTATTCATTACAGTATGGCCAACTGTTAAACAGCTTGTGTTTACCTCTGGTTCGCCGTCAGGTACATTTGGAAATGCATTATATGCATACTCTCCAAGAACTATAGCCCCAGCACTCACTTTATTCATAAATGAACAATTAATAACCGTATTATAAGTACCATATAAAACAATCCATCTGTGTTTTGGAATTTGCTCATCTAATAAATCTTCTGCTAACTCACCTGGTTCTATTCCCAATCCATCAATGGCACAATTTTGAATGGTACTATGGTGTGCGTAATTATCACCATTTCTAAATTCGATAAAATTACTGGCACCATATCCACCTTGCCAATATAAACCATCTACTACTAGGTATTCACCAGTTGCAATTATGGCTCCTGTGGTACCATCTGTTTCACCGCCAATAGTTAATCGAGGGCCACCAGTAAAAATTACACCTCCTGGGGTTTCTGCTCTAAAAACAACAGGGTTTTCTGCTGTACCAGAACCAAGAAATCTCATGCGTTCATCGGTTGTGTAAACACCATTTTTTAGAATTATTTCATCTCCTGGTTGGTATATCACATCCCTTAAGGCTTCAGGGTCGTCAATATTATAAGTCATGTTTTGAGAAAACACACTATAATTACAAATAAAAATTAATATAAAGAGGCTCGTTTTAACAAGAGATCCTTTAATAAAAACACTTTTTGTTAGAGTAGTTTTTTGTTTCATTTTAATTTAGTTTTATTTAAAAAAAATTGGTTAACCAATCTGGTTGACTAAAAATAAGGTATAAACTTATTTTTTCAATAAAAAAATAGTTGAAATGTAATTATTATAGCTTAGTGGTAATGTATTTGGTAAGAGCTTATAAAGAAGTGTTAAAGCAAAGTATTCTTTTGTGGGAAAAGGTGTTTAAATTTAAAAATACGGTGAGTGATTTTTATTTAATTTAAAGGTTTTAATCCTTCATATACAACAATGCTTACTGCATTTGCAAGATTTAAACTTCTTACATGCTCGCTAAAAAGTGGAATTTTATAAAGTTTATCTGCATGTTTTTCGAGAATCGGTTTTGGAAGCCCCACAGATTCTTTTCCAAAAATTAAAAACATATCATTTTCAAAAGGAATATCCCAATGGTTTAAAGTACCATGACTGGAAAGAAACGCCATGTTTTTGTCTTTATTGATTGAAAAGAATTCTTCAATATTTTCATAATAGGTAACCGATAAATGTTGCCAGTAATCTAGTCCTGCTCGTTTTAATCGTGCGTCGCTAATTTCAAAGCCAAAGGGTTTAACAAGATGTAAATGTGAGCCTGTTGCTAATGCTAACCGACCTATGTTTCCAGTATTATTTGGTATTTCGGGTTCTATTAAAACAATATTAAGCGGCATTTTTTTTAAATAATTTTAGCATGATTAACCCAACTAGTAAAACGAAAGGAAACCCATGCATAATTAAATCAAACCAATCCATAAATTGCATCCCTTTTGCACCTCCTAAAACCCATTTTAACTTTCCCCAAATATGTGGTTCAGGGAAAAACGGAGCTAGCCCTAGCGTTAAGCAAAGTAATATAGCGAATTTTAAATCTTTAAATATTATCATGTTATTTTATAACGAGCTTTTCCGTTTGTGTTTTGAGGTTGTTTTTATAAAAAACGACGTGGTAGGTTCCCGTTTTTAATTTGGAGGTATTAAACGTTTTTTGAGTGTTTTTTGAAGTTAGTTGTTGCCCAAGGTTATTATAAATTATATAATAATCATAGGCGTTTGATTTTTTGGAAATAAAAGTGACTTCCTCTTTCGAAGGATTTGGAACCATTTTAATGGCATTGGTTTCAATATTAGATATATTAGTTGATAACGTACCCACTTCTTCAATACTAAAATCTGCAAATAATACTTCCTCATCCCTTAAGTCAGAGGGACTGTTTAAACTTCTGTAAATACCCCATTTAGGGCGTACAAATTCAGCATCTGTTTGCCAGTTTTTTACAGTATTATCCGAATAGCTTAGTAATATGGTCTGGTCACTTACTCTTTTTATTTCTATAGCATAAGTGCCTGAATCTGGACTAGCATTTGTGCCAAATTTTATAGATTCTGTAGCTTCGACCCATTCGCCTTTAAAATCAGATAGAGGAACCTGTATTAATGTGGTTTGCGAATTCGTTTCGGCATAGCGTAATTCTAGTCTGTCAGGGCTAGATTTACGTGCGGTTAAGGTATACATAGGCATACTTTCATAAAGTCCGCCTACAGATTTTAATTGGTGTAAATGAGTAAAATTTGAAGACACCTGAAAACCAACGTCCAATTTAAATTTCCATTTGTAAATGACACTTTCGCCTTCAATACCTTTTAAATTATCTGGCGATTTATCGTATGTTTTTATTTCGTTACGTTGGCGATCTGTAGAACCATTACATCTATCTGTATCTGTGGCAACATGAATATAAAATCTAAAAACATTAATGCCTAAGGTAGTATCAAAAGGTTCATCAATATGCTGAAAAATAGGAGTGTGGCTACAATCTGGTTCTTCAACAGCATCGTATCCTGGTGCAAGAACCGAGTTTATTAAATCATAGGTTTGCATGCCACCAGCACCATCAGAATTAAGCGTAACTTGAGCATTAATTTGTGTGATTGAAAATAGTATTGCTACTAAACAGAATATTGATTTCATAGCGTTTTAATAATTGGTTAACCAATTTGTCTTACCAAAGATAGTCAAATTAAACTATAAAATCTATTTCAAAATAGTTTTCACAAATGCTGATTCAGAGCCAGTTCCATGGTTAGTAACGTGTTTTACAAAAGCACTACCAATTATAGCACCTTTGGCATATTGTGTAGCCTGTGTAAATGTTTCATTATTACTAATTCCGAAACCTATTACCTGTGGGTTTTTTAAGTTCATTTTGGCAATGCGCTTAAAGTATTTGGTTTGCTCATTTCCAAACCCAGATTGCGCTCCAGTTGTACTTGCGCTACTTACCATATATATAAATCCGTTCGAAATAGAATCGATGTATCTAATTCGTTCATCGCTGGTTTGAGGCGTAATTAAAAACACATTGGTTAGTCCGTGTTTTTCAAAAACAGCTTGATATTCCTCATGATATACATCAACTGGTAAATCTGGAATAATTAGACCATCAATACCAATTTCTTGACATTTTTTACAAAAAGTCTCCACACCGTATTGAAACATGGGGTTAAAATAGCCCATAATAATTAATGGAATATTTACTGTTTTACGAATGTCTTTTAATTGATTAAAAAGGACTTCGGTAGTCATGCCATTTTTTAAAGCAGCTGTTGAACTTGCTTGAATGGTTGGTCCGTCGGCCAATGGATCACTAAAAGGCAACCCTATTTCAATCATATCTACACCATTTTTTTCTAAATTCTGAATGATGCTAACGGTATCGTTAAGGTTTGGGTAACCGGCTGTAAAGTATATGGACAATAACTTTTTGTCTTCTTGTAATTTTGTTTGAATACGATTCATTTTTTATTATTGTTTTTGGCGTTACCACAAGGGTCGGGCTTTCACTACTCGCTCCCTCCTGCGTCGGGGAGCTCAAACATGCCGTTCAATCCCTAACGCGGTAGTAACGTATTCAATTTATATTTTAAAGTAATCTATATAATTTTGTAAATCTTTATCACCACGGCCAGATAAACTCATAACAACTATATCGTTTGGTTTAAACGTTTTATGCTTAAAAATAGCTAGTGCGTGCGATGTTTCAATGGCGGGAATGATGCCTTCTAGTTTCGAAAGTTCCAAGCCAGCATCCATAGCATCGCTATCAGTAATTGCCATAAATTCTGCGCGACCTGTTTTGCATAAATGTGCATGCATCGGGCCTACACCAGGATAATCTAAACCTGCCGAAATCGAGTAAGGCTCTGTAATTTGTCCATCTTTAGTTTGCATTAACAAGGTTTTACAACCATGAATAATACCTTCTTTTCCTAAAACAGATGTCGCTGCACTTTCACCAGAATCTATACCTAATCCGGCAGCTTCAACAGCAATAATTTTAACATCTGGTTCGTGTAAGTAGTGGTAATAAGTTCCCGCAGCATTACTTCCGCCACCAATACAGGCCACAACATAGTCTGGGTTTTCACGACCTTCCTGCTCTTTTAATTGCCATTTAATTTCTTCTGAAATGACTGATTGAAACCGTGTTACCATATCTGGATATGGATGCGGACCAATGGCCGAACCAATTATGTAATGTGTATCCACAGGGTTGTTAATCCAATCGCGGATGGCTTCGTTGGTAGCGTCTTTTAAGGTTCTGCTTCCTGATAATGCAGGAACCACTTTTGCGCCCAGCATTTTCATTCGGGCTACGTTTGGCGCTTGTCTTGCGATATCAATTTCACCCATGTAAACAATACATTCCAGACCCATTAACGCGCAAACTGTTGCGGTTGCAACACCATGTTGACCAGCACCTGTTTCGGCAATAATACGATGTTTACCTAAACGCTGAGCCATTAATATCTGACCAATAGTATTGTTGATTTTGTGCGCTCCGGTATGGTTTAAATCTTCGCGTTTTAAATATATTTTGGTGTTATATTTTTCTGAAAGGCGTTTAGCAAAATAGAGTGGGGAAGGGCGCCCTACATAATCTTTTAAAAGTTGATCAACCTCTTTTTTAAAATCAGGTTCTGCCATTATTTTTAAATAGTTCTGGCGTAATTCTTCAACATTTGGATATAGCATTTCTGGGATAAATGCGCCGCCAAATTCGCCGTAATAGCCTTTTTCATTTACGTTATAATTCATAATATTTGTCATTCCTGCAAAGACAGGAATCTTTTTAAATTTTTCTATTAACTCAATATTTTTTAATCCTGGTTCAATTTCAAATTTGCTATTTACATCTAAAGCATAACAGTATTTTGAGGCTTTACTTTTTACAAAATTCTTTATATCTTCAATTTCGTTTAAACCTATCCCGCCGCTTAAAAAAAATGGCTTTGTTGATGGATAATTGCTTAATACATTCCAATCGAAAGTATAACCATTGCCTCCTGGTAATTTTCCTTTGGTATCAAAAAGGAAGTAATCGCAGGCATCTTCATAATGTTTTAAAACCTCAAAATTGAATTCGTCTTTTATGGAGAATACTTTGAAAATCTCAAGAGGTGCTGAAACAAGTTCAGCATGACGATTTTTTAAATCGTCACAATATTCAGGAGATTCCTCTCCATGTAATTGAACCGCTTGTAAATCGTGTTTGTTAATCTTTTCGAGAACGAAGTTTAAATCAGCATCAACAAAAACACCTGTTTTTTTAATAGATTTTTGTAACTCAGGAATGCTCTCTGCATCAAAGTTTCTTGCAGATTTTTCATAAAATATGAATCCAAGATAGTCTGGTTGCAATGCTGCAACGTGTTCTATATTATCTTGATATTTCATGCCGCAAACCTTTAATTTCATCCTTCTAAAGTTTTAATAAACGTTGTTGCACTTGCTCCTGGGTTATCCGTTTTCATAAAGTTTTCACCTATTAAAAAACCTTGATATCCGTAGGGTTGTAACTCTTTTATAGCCTCAATACTGCTAATGCCACTTTCTGATACTTTTACAAAATCATTAGGAATCAGGCTGCTTAAACTTTTACTTGTTTCTAAACTAACATCGAACGTTTTTAAGTTTCTGTTATTAACACCCAGCATATCTAAACTTGGCATGATAGATTTGTGTAATTCTTCTTCATTATGAACTTCTAAAAGCACATCTAAATGTAAACTTTTAGCAAACTCCGAGAATTGTTTTATTTCGTCTCTTGATAGAATAGCTGCTATTAAAAGAATAACATCAGCGCCATAAGCTTTCGCTTCTAATAGTTGATATTCATCAATGATAAACTCTTTTCTTAAAAGCGGAAGATTACAACTTGCTCTTGCTGTTAGTAAATCGTCTAAAGATCCTCCAAAATATTTTCCATCGGTTAAAACTGACATACCACAAACACCAGCTTTTTCATAGCCTTTTGCTACATCTTGAACGTTTAATCCGTTATTAATAACGGACTTTGATGGCGAACGACGTTTATGTTCTGCAATAATTCCAGATTTACTATTGCGTAAGTTGTTAGCCAATGAAACAGTTTGTCTTTCAAATAAAACTGATTGTTCTAATTGAGAAATAGGTATTAGCCCTTTTCTTAGAGCTACTTCTTTGCGTTTGTCAAGTGTTATTTTATCTAGTATGTTCATGTTTCAGTCTTCTGTCTTCAGTCTTCAGTCTTCAGTAAACAGAATGACTGCCTACTGTAAACTGATTACTGCCTACTTTTTTATCTACTTAACTCAATCAATTTTTCTAAACTCGTTTTTGCTTTTCCGGAAAACAAAGATTCCTTCGCTAATTCAAAACCTTCTTTATGCGAAATTTGTTTTGACGTTGCAATAGCTAATCCTGCATTGGCACAAACCACATTGTTTTGCGCTTCGGTTCCTTTTCCATTCACAATGTTTACAAATATGTTTGCTGCATCTTTTA
>NZ_JBATHX010000122.1:0-5099 GCF_049667265.1 Algibacter sp.
AACATATTACCTTTTCCTTGTCGATCGGTTACCGTTGATAAATCTGAGATACTTTTTCTATCTCCAATTAGATATTTTGAAATAGTATCTTCTATTTTTCCAGAAAATGTAACTCTACCATTCTCTAATAGAATGCCTCTTGTACATAAGCTTTGAACACTTCCCATATTATGGCTTACAAACAATACGGTTCTTCCTTCGCTATTACTTATATCTTGCATTTTACCAATGGCCTTTTTTTGAAACTCGGCATCACCAACAGCCAGTACCTCATCAATAACTAAGATATCGGGATCTAAATGCGCTGCTACTGCAAATGCCAAACGTACCGTCATCCCGGAAGAATACCGCTTTACAGGTGTATCAATATAACGCTCACAACCAGAGAACTCAACAATTTCGCCAAGTTTAGATTGAATTTCCTTCTTGGTCATTCCTAAAATTGCTCCGTTTAAAAAAACGTTTTCCTTACCTGTCATTTCAGCATGAAAACCTGTCCCCACTTCTAATAACGATGCTATTCTTCCTTTTGTTTTTATTTCACCGGTTGTAGGACTGGTAACTTTTGAAAGTATTTTTAATAGTGTTGATTTTCCAGCACCGTTTTTACCAATTATACCTAGAACTTCTCCGCGTTCAACTTCAAAATTAATATCTTTTAATGCCCAAACATACTCTGAGGTACCTTTGGTACTTCTATCATTGCTGTCTCCAATTTTTAGATAGGGATCTTCTTTCCCTCTTATTCTACTCCAATATCTATTTAAATCATGACCAATAGTACCTGTGCCTACTAAACCCAAACGGTATTGCTTAGAAAGATTTTCTACTTTTAAAATGATATCTTTTTTCATCAAATTGTATCTATGAAACTTTTTTCCGTTTTATTAAATATAATTAACCCAAATAGACAAATTATAACTGCAATGAAAACTGTATACAACATTTTTGTTAAGGAATAATCTCCTGCTCCCAAAGTCATAAATCTAAAAGCCTCAATTATTGTGGTCATAGGATTATACTCTACAACCCATGAAATTTCAGGAAGTTTTTGTTTAAAATAAGATAATGGATACATGACAGCCGACCCATACATTAGTAATTGTACACCAAAACCTATTAAGAACTTTAAATCTCTATACTTTGTTGTCATTGAAGAAATTATCATACCTAAGCCTAGTCCTAAAAGACCCATTACTATAATTAATACTGGCAAAAACACAATGGCACTTTGTATATGAGCGGTCATTTTATCTTCTGCAAAAAAGGCGTAGTAAAAATAAAAACCTACAAAAACTAAAATTTGGATGGCATATTTAACCAAATTGGTACAAACAACAGACAAGGGAACAATGACTCTTGGGAAATAAACTTTGCCAAATAAGCCTTGGTTTTGACCAAAAGTATTACTTGTGCCAGTTAAACATTCTTTAAAATAATTCCAACATGTAATACCAGCAAGATTGAATAAAAATGGCGGCACGCCTTCCCCTGTGGGGATATTTGCCATATTATTAAATATCAGGGTAAAAATTATGGAAGTAAATAGCGGTTGTATAAAATACCAAAGTGGTCCAAGTATAGTTTGTTTATAAACCGTTATTACATTTCGCTTTACAAATAATATTAGTAAATCACGATAGTACCAAATCTCTTTAAGGTTTAAATCAAACAACTTTTGCTTTGGAGAAATGGTATAAAGCCAATTTTCGTTTTTATCAGTCAATATTTTTATAGGTATTAAATTATATTTTAAATAAAGATTTAACTCGCGTTAATAGTTTGTTTTTAACGGGTTCATCATCATTATAACCGTTGCCATAACTGCCGTAGCCATAGCCATAACCGTAGCCATAACCGTAGCCATAGCCGTATTTTCCTTTTTGGTTATACCCATTATAAACAAAACTTAAATTTTTAATTTCACCTTTACTATATTTAGAATTTATAAGATTTAGCATGCCTTTTTTAGTATAATCTTGCCTTATCACATACACAGTTGCATCGGCATATTCAACAAGCTCTAGCGCATCTGCAACAAGCCCAATTGGAGGTGTATCTAAAACAATATAATCATAGGACTTTTTTAAAGTCTCAATCAAATTATCCATTTTCTCTCCAATTAATAATTCAGAAGGATTAGGTGGTATAGGCCCAGAGGTTATAACATCCAAATTAGCTACATCAGTTAGCTGAATTACTTCATTAATAGTTTGTTGGCCAATTAAATAATTTACAACCCCAATATCATTTTTAATATCAAAATCTCCGAATATTTTAGGCTTTCTTAAATCTAAACCAACCAAAATAGTTTTTTTACCACTCATAGCCAATACAGTAGCTATGTTAATGGAGCAAAAAGTTTTACCCTCTCCACTCACTGAAGATGTTACTAATACCGTTTTAGTGCCCTCTAAATTGTGTTTTCTATAAAAATACTGCAAACTAGACCGAATAGACCTAAAAGCTTCGGCAATTGTAGATTTAGGTTTTAAATGTACGGCTAAGTTATTTTCTAATTTATTTATACCAACAACTCCTAACATCGGTATTGATGATAAATTTTCAAGAACTTGTGGGTTATGTATTTTATTATCAAGAAATGTTATAAGAAAAGCTAGAAGTAACGGAGGTAAAAAGCCACCAATAATTGCAAATAAATAACGAGAACTCAATTTCAAATCTAAAGGCGCCGCCCCAGTATCTTTTGCTTTATCGATTACCAAAATATCTGAAACACTCGCAGATTTGATAATATCAGCCTCCCCGCGTTTTGCTAAAAATACATTATAGGTTTTCTCACTTAATGTGTATTGCCTTTGAATGTCGAACAATTTTTGTTGCGCTTCTGGAAGTTTTTTAATTTTGGCATCCTCAATCGCAATTTTATTATTAATGGTTACTCTAACCCTTTTTAATTCGTTAGTAACGGAACTAATATTTTCTAAAAGCACTTCTTTTATCCCTTCAATTTGCCTATCCAAGTCAGCAAAAATGGTAGCATCTTTTCTTACGGTTGATCCATATTTGGATTTTTGAACAGATAAAGCATTAATTCTAGAAACGTTAGCCAGTATATTACCTTCATCTATTCCAGAAACAGCGGGTGCCGGAACTTCTGTAAAACTATTACTAGTTAATAAATAATTTTTCAAACTTGCGTAATACTCAAGTTGTCTGGTAATTTCATCTTTATCTAAATCTAAATCCGTTAGTTTTCCATTAATAGCGACACTTTTATCATCAATATTAAAAATTCTATTTTTCTGTTTATAGTTATTTAATGAATCTGCATTTAAAATAAGTTGTGTTTTCACACGACTTAATTGTTCATCAATAAATTTTATTGTATTGGTAACAAATTGATTTTTTCTATTTAACTGATCCTCACTTAAAACTGTAACCGTTTCATTCAGGTAATCCACTATTTTACCTTTATTTACATCTACCATACTTAAATTCAATATGGCTGAATTCCTAGGGTTATCAATATATAATTTGTTTCTGTATTTACCCACAACAGCATCAAAATCACTAAAGGTCACAAAAAACTCATCATTTTCATTAACAGTTCTCCCTTCAGCTATATAAAAAACGCCGCTCACAAATGGTAATTCAATGGCATCACCTAAGTTAAACACCTTTTTAAACTCACCCAATGGAACATCTAAGGTTCCTATTTTATGTGTTAAATAATTTTGAGTTCTGACAACAGTACTTTCAAAATTCACAAACAATTCAAATTTGCCCTCTTGAAGAAACCTTATTCTAATTGGAATATTTAATAACTGGTAAGCATCTGGTGTTACATTTACTCTGAAAGGTGCATCTGTATAAATATCATCTTTTCTAAATCTTGCTTGTTTTTGATAGGTAACGTAATACTCTAAATTATTAACCACCTTTTCATGAATAGATCTAGATTTTAAAGAGGTTATTAAGGTTTGTACTTTACCTGAAACACCACCCCAATTGAAGGTTAAACTTGTTGTTGATGTAAATAATGGATTTGATTCTTCTTCAATGGAAACTTGCGTACCTAGTCTAAATGACTCTTGTTTTCGAATATTTTGCTGGTAAACAACAAATATTCCAATTCCAATAAACAATATAAATAATTTCCAATAACTAAGAACACGAATCAGAAATGCCTTGATATCAAATGAAGGCTTTTGCGATTGCGAATCTAAAACATCGAATTCTTCTTCCATAATAACTTAAAGATTCTTAGTTAAAAAATAGGTTGAAACTAAAACTGATAATATGGATGCCACCGCTGTTAAATTTTGAAGAGCAGTTTGGCCTGCTCCTATTGCTTTACGTTTTAAAGGTTTAATCAATATAATATCATTAGGTTGAATAAAATAAAACGGTGATTGCATAGCTTTAATATCGGTTAAATCAATATGATGAATTTTTTGACCTCCAGGATACTGCCTAATTATTAATATATCCTTCCTATTAGCGGTATCGGTTAGTCCTCCTGCATTTGCCAAAGCTTCAATGATGTTTACTCGGTCTTGAAATATTGTAAAAACTCCTGAAACACCTTCTCCAGTAACTGTATAATTTAATCCTGCTAATTTTACAGTTACATATATTTCGGCTGTTTCTTTAAAATATTGTTTCAAAAGTTCATCTTTAACTTTTGTTTTTATTTCTTCAATAGTAAATCCAAGCACATTAATTTTTCCTAAAATCGGGAATTCAATATTACCATGTAAATCTACTGTAAAACCACTAAAATATAATCCACCACCACCAGTTCCTCCGGTAGTACTTTCAATTGGATTAAATATTCCCACAAGCTCAGGATCTAAAGCTTTTACATTAATACTTAAAATATCGTCAACTTGTATTTTATAAGGCTTAGGAGTTTCAGTCACCACTATTTCATCGGCGTTTCCATCTCCTTTGTCTTGTAAATAAACAAGGTCTTTATTGGATATACAGGAACTAAAAAGCACACTTATAACTAAAAGTACAACTGGAAAATAAGGCTTCATATTGAGGCAAATTGATTTCTCACAAATATAAGTTTTCGTTATGAACAATAAAACTTATAACGTGTTTTTTGGTTTTTTGTGCGTTATTTGCAG
>NZ_JBATHX010000123.1:0-6372 GCF_049667265.1 Algibacter sp.
AACTTCGTGTCGTCAAATATGAATCTTTCTGTTGAAGAAAAACAAAAACTTTTAGAAATTGATGATCTTAAAAAGCGCGCATTAGCAACGCTTAAGTTTATGAATGTTGAGTTTCAAAAGTTAGAACTTAAGAATGATATCCAGTCTAGAGTTCAAATGGATATGAGCCAGCAACAGCGTGAATATTTTTTACATCAGCAAATGAAAACCATTCAAGAAGAACTGGGGGGCGTTAGTCATGATGAGGAAATAGATGAAATGAAAGCTAAAGCTAGCTTAAAACTTTGGAATGAAGACATTGCAAAACATTTTGAGAAGGAAATTGCCAAAATGCAACGCATGAATCCTCAAGTGGCTGAATATTCAATTCAAAGAAATTACTTAGAATTGTTTCTAGATTTACCTTGGAATGAGTTTAGTGAAGATAAATTCGACCTTAAACGTGCCATGAAAATTCTAGATAGAGATCATTTTGGCTTAGAAGATGTAAAACGAAGAATTATTGAGTATTTGGCTGTTTTAAAGCTTCGTAACGACATGAAATCGCCAATTTTATGTCTGTACGGACCTCCAGGAGTTGGTAAAACTTCCTTGGGTAAATCGATTGCTGAAGCATTAGGAAGAGAATATGTGCGTATTTCATTAGGTGGTTTGCGAGATGAAGCTGAAATTCGAGGTCATAGAAAAACATATATTGGTGCTATGCCAGGGCGAATTATTCAAAGTTTGAAAAAAGCGGGAACATCAAACCCAGTTTTTGTTTTAGATGAAATTGACAAGCTTGCAAATTCGCATCAAGGAGATCCTTCTTCTGCGATGTTAGAAGTTTTAGATCCTGAACAAAATAGCGAGTTTTACGATAACTTTTTAGAAATGGGCTATGACCTTTCTAAGGTTATGTTTATTGCTACTTCAAACAGTTTATCAACCATCCAGCCGGCATTGTTAGATAGAATGGAAATTATAAATGTAACAGGTTATACCATTGAAGAAAAGGTAGAAATAGCGAAACGACATTTATTGCCAAAGCAATTAAAAGAGCATGGATTAACCGATAAGCATTTGAAAATTGGAAAAGGCCAATTAGAAAAAATTGTGGAAGGCTATACGCGTGAATCTGGGGTTCGTGGATTAGAAAAACAAGTAGCAAAAATGGTGCGTCATGCGGCCAAAAACATTGCTATGGATGAGACTTACAATTTAAAAGTGACCAATGAAGATATTATTGAAGTTTTAGGTGGACCAAAACTGGAACGTGATAAATACGAAAACAATAATGTTGCAGGAGTAGTAACAGGTTTAGCTTGGACTCGTGTTGGTGGCGATATTCTTTTTATTGAATCTATTCTTTCAAAAGGAAAAGGCACCATGACAATTACAGGAAACCTTGGTAAGGTGATGAAAGAATCTGCTACTATAGCTATGGAGTACATAAAATCTAATGCATATAGTTTTGGAATCAACCCCGAAATTTTTGATAAATACAATGTACATATTCACGTGCCAGAAGGCGCAACGCCAAAGGACGGGCCAAGTGCAGGTGTAACTATGTTAACATCATTAGTGTCACTTTTTACCCAACGTAAAGTAAAGAAAAGTTTAGCGATGACGGGTGAAATTACACTTCGTGGAAAAGTATTACCAGTAGGAGGTATTAAAGAAAAAATATTAGCGGCAAAACGTGCACGAATAAAAGAAATTTTATTATGTGAAGATAATAGACGCGATATTGAAGAAATTAAACCAGAATACTTAAAAGGATTGACGTTTCATTATGTAACTGACATGAGCGATGTTATTGATATTGCCGTTACTAAACAAAAAGTTCAAAATGCAAAAAAATTATAAATTTTTATTTTTTAAATAGTGGTTCTAGCCTGTAATTTGAGTTTACAGGCACAAAACAGAACCAGTTATAAAAATGTTCTTTTAAAAGGGAAAGAAGCATAAATAAATTTGACAACAGGATAGTATTGAAACTATTAAGCGTTTAAATGGTTTGAATAACAATAATTTAACTATTTAACAAAAGATATATTTAAAGTAAAAAAAATACTTTAAAAAAATAAAAGATACATGCTGTCGTTTTAGTATAGATTCATTTATTTTGCAATTGAAAATATGCTAAGAAAAATTATCACATTTTTTTGTTTATCTGTAGCTTCTCTCACTATGGCACAAGTAGGAGGAGAGCATACCTATCAATTTCTTAATTTGGTATCATCGCCACGTCAAGCAGCGTTAGGAGGGAAAATTTTAACTAATGTGGATTATGATGTGACTCAAGGGTTGTTTAATCCAGCCACTATAAATGCTGAAATGGATAATCAACTTGCGCTTAATTATACGAGTTATTTAGGTGGTATTGGTTACGGAACAGCATCATATGCTTACACAATTGATAGGCGTTCACAAACATTTCATACAGGTATTACTTATATAAATTATGGCGATTTTGATGGCTATGATGAAGCTGGCAACTCAACAGGAACTTTTACTGGAAATGAAGCAGCCTTATCCTTTGGGTACGCAACGCAAATTGGGTTTTCCGATTTTTATATTGGTGCTAACATTAAATTAATTACTTCAAAATTAGAGCAATATAATTCCCTTGGCGCAGCTGCAGATTTAGGTGTTTTATATATAAATGAAGATATAGATTTTAACGCTGCTTTAGTAATAAGAAACTTTGGTTCTCAAATTACAACCTATGCTGGGCAAAACGAGACATTACCTTTTGAGGTTTCGTTTGGAATGTCTCAACGGTTAGAAAATGTACCAATTCGATGGCATTTAACTTTAGAGAACTTACAAGAATGGCCAATTTCAACACCAAATCCAGCCCGTATTACAAGTGATTTATCTGGAAATCAAACCTCTGAAAAAGTTGGTTTTATTGGGCAAGTTATCAGGCATGCCATTTTTGGAGCAGAAATTTTTCCTGAAGGTGGTTTTAATATTCGTTTGGGTTATAATTTTAGAAGAGGTGAAGAATTAAGAATTATAGACCAGCGAAACTTTTCAGGGCTATCAGCCGGTATTTCTATAAAAATGAATAAAATGCGATTTAGTTATACGCATGCAAAATATACAAGTGCTGCAAATGCCAATTTCTTCGGATTGCAAATTGATTTAAGGTAAAAAAGTATTTAAAGTGTCTAAAGTTAAAAGTACTTAAAGTCGAAAATTTCAGTTTTACTATTTTAACTTCAATATACTTTAAGTATTTTAGCGCACTTAAGGCACTATATAAATGAATAAAATTACCATAGCCATAGATGGGTTTTCATCAACAGGAAAAAGCACCGTTGCCAAGCAATTAGCAAAAGCATTAGGTTATGTTTATGTTGATACCGGCGCCATGTATCGGGCAGTTACTTATTATACCATGAAAAATGAGCTTATAAGTAAAAATGATTTTAATTCTGAAGCTTTAATTTATCAATTATCGAATATTAATATCAGTTTTAAATTTAATGAAGCTTTAGGGTTTGCTGAAGTTTATTTAAACGGCGTTAATATTGAAAAACAAATTAGGACGTTAGAGGTGTCAAGTTATGTTAGTAAAGTAGCAGCCATATCTGAGGTTCGACAGAAACTAGTTGAACAACAAAAAAAAATGGGGCAGGACAAAGGTGTGGTTATGGATGGTAGAGATATAGGAACCGTTGTATTCCCTGACGCAGAGCTTAAAATATTCATGACAGCTTCAGCCGAAACTAGGGCAGAGCGTCGTTTTCAGGAACTTATTGAAAGAGGTGATAAAGTGGACTATATGGATGTTCTTAAAAATGTTCAAGAACGTGATTATATTGATTCAAATAGAGAAGATTCCCCTTTAATAAAAGCTAAAGATGCTATTGAAATTGATAATTCTCATATGACTTTAGATGAGCAGTTCAATAAAATTCTCCAATTAGCAAAAATGACAATGGAAGATTATGAATAGTTTTCAGTCTCAGTAATCAGTAATCTAGTTTAAGATAATATGTTTTCCTTACGTTGGAAAAGTGTTGTTTCTTTTTAGAAAAAAGCTAACAAAGTATTTCTACAAAAAAAAAACGAACCTTTAAATAAATAAAGATTCGTTTTTTAAAATTTCAAATTATTGTAATCCTATAAATTAGGAATAATTAATTCTTGATCTGGATGAATAACATCAGGATTCTTTAAAATATCAGAATTAGCTTTAAAAATAGCGGTGTATTTAGAAGCGTTACCATAATATTGCTTTGCAATTTTACCTAAAGTTTCGCCACTTTTTACAGTATGTCTAGCATAAACGCTTTCATCAGCAACTGAAATGTTTGCCTTTACATCAGATGGATTGTCACCACCTATTTCTTTTATTTTATCCCAAAGAATATTTTTTTCATAAGGCGTATTAGCAGTTCCTTTAATTTTAAGAACGCCATTCTCTTCTGTTACATTTCCATTTTGAATTTTCAATGCTTCACCCAAGTCTAATACCGCTTGATACTTTGCTTTTACCATGATTTTTATAAGTTTTATTGTAATTATTTGTTGAGAACAAGATACTAAATTATTCGATTGTTTTATTAAATATTGTTCCAAATTATTACGAGCACATATCATGCCAAAATAACTGATAATTTTATGTTCTCAATTTTAGGTAATTAGGTCAATAATATGTATTTTTGCACTCCTTTTAGCGAATCATCAGGATTATAAAAGGAATGAAACTAAAAATAACATAACACTTCTGTGTGTTAAGCGCTTAAAATTCCTGAGACATAACAGAATACAAAACATAGTGTAGATCCATTCCGCGAAAGCGAAATTAAAGCACTATTAAAATTATTTAAATGGCTGAAAAAGCAAAAAAAGCAGACGCTGAAGTATCAGTTGAAGCATTGGAAACTCCACAAGTAGAAGCTCCAGTAGTATCTGAAGCAAAAGCAAATCCTGAAAAGTTTTTAAAAGAGTTTAACTGGCACAATTACCAAGAAGGTATTGATGAAGTTGACGATCAACAACTCAAAGAATTTGAAAAATTAGTAGCTGAAAATTTCGTTGATACTTTAGATGATGAAGTTGTAGAAGGTACAGTAGTTCACATTTCTGATAGAGATGCTATTATTGATATCAATGCAAAATCTGAAGGTGTTATTTCATTAAACGAATTTCGTTACAATCCTGGCTTAGCTGTTGGTGATAAAGTTGAAGTATTAATTGATGTTCGTGAAGATGCCACTGGACAATTAGTATTATCTCACAGAAAAGCGCGTGTTATTAAAGCATGGGATCGTGTTAATAAAGCTCACGAAACTGGTGAAATCGTTAATGGTTTTGTTAAATGCAGAACTAAAGGTGGTATGATTGTAGATGTTTTCGGAATTGAAGCATTCTTACCAGGTTCTCAAATTGACGTTAAGCCAATTAGAGATTATGATCAGTATGTAAATAAAACTATGGAATTTAAAGTTGTGAAAATCAACCACGAATTCAAAAACGTAGTAGTTTCTCATAAAGCGCTTATTGAAGCTGATATTGAAGAACAAAAGAAAGAAATTATTGGTCAATTAGAAAAAGGTCAAGTATTAGAAGGTATTGTTAAAAATATTACTTCTTACGGTGTATTTATCGATCTTGGTGGTGTTGACGGATTAGTTCACATTACAGATTTATCTTGGTCTAGAATTAACCATCCAAATGAGATTGTTGAGTTAGATCAAAAATTAAATGTTGTAATCCTTGATTTTGATGAAAACAAATCTAGAATCCAATTAGGTCTTAAACAATTATCTAAACACCCATGGGAAGCATTAGCTGATACTGTTGCTGTTGGAGATAAAGTAAAAGGTAAAGTAGTTGTAATAGCTGATTACGGCGCGTTTATTGAAGTTGCTGATGGTGTTGAAGGATTAATTCACGTTTCTGAAATGTCTTGGTCTACACATTTACGTTCTGCTCAAGATTTCGTTACTGTTGGTGATGAAGTTGATGCAGTAATATTAACTTTAGATAGAGAAGATCGTAAAATGTCTCTTGGTATTAAGCAATTAACTCCAGATCCATGGACAGATATTACTACTAAATACCCAGTAGGTTCTAAGCATACAGGTATTGTACGCAACTTTACAAACTTTGGTGTTTTTGTTGAATTAGAAGAAGGTATTGACGGATTAATTTACATCTCTGATTTATCTTGGACTAAGAAAATTAAGCATCCATCTGAGTTTTGTGCTGTAGGTGATAAGTTAGATGTTGTTGTACTTGAATTGGATGTTGAAGGACGTAAATTAAGTTTAGGTCATAAACAGACTACTGATAACCCTTGGGATAAGTACGAAACTGAATTCGCATTAGATACAGTTCATAAAGCTGCTATTACTGAAATAGTTGACAAAG
>NZ_JBATHX010000124.1:0-1882 GCF_049667265.1 Algibacter sp.
GTTGTGCCATTGGAAGAATGAATAATTAAATAATCTCTGCGCTTAAACCAGCATCTAATAACATTGAGCAACGCGGTTTTAATTCTTTATACTCACCCGTTTTAACGGTGCATTTCCCTTTGTAATGCACAAGAATAGCACATTGTTCGGCTTGCTCCGCTGTATGCTCGCAGGCGTAAATAAGGGTTTCAATAACGTGATCAAAGGTGTTAACATCATCATTGAACAATACAATCTCATTTTGAGTTAGCACGGCTTCTTCAACTAATAATTCTTCTGATGTTTTTTCTTTTGTACTCATTTTTTTTTAGTATTCAGTCTGCAGTACCCAGTCTGCAGTAAATTAGAAAACACTTAATTTTTAACTAATTTAAAAATTTTAACGATACCCAATTGTTTCTTTCCAATTTTTCTTCAAATTTTAACAAATGTTTTTCACATTCTTTTTGAATCATTGGAATATCATCAGCATAAAATCCGCTTAAAAAAAGCATGCCGTTTTTATTTAAACATGACACATAGGTTGCCATATCTTGCATTAAAATATTGCGATTTATATTCGCGATTATTATGTCGTATTTATTTTTTAAAACTGACGCGTCCCCTTCAATTACTGTGATATTTTTACAATTGTTACGTTCTACATTTTCTAAGCTGTTTAGGTAACACCAATTATCATAATCGATGGCATCGAGTTTTTTAGCGCCTTTCATTTCCGCTAAAATTGCTAGAACGCCCGTACCACAACCCATATCTAAAACAGATTTTCCTTCAAAATCATTTTTTAAAATATGCTGAATCATCATGTGCGTAGTTTCATGATGTCCGGTTCCGAAACTCATTTTTGGTTCGATAATAATATCGTACTTCGTATCGAACTTTTCATGAAATGGTGCGCGTACGGCACAAATATCGTCAACCACTATGGGGTTAAAATTCTTTTCCCATTCTTCATTCCAGTTGGTTTGCTCAATATCTTCGAAGGTATAAGTGATTTCGAATTCGTCTGAACCTAGAATTTGAATATCTTCAAGAATCGCATCATGCCATTCTTCTTTTTGAATGTATGCTGTAACGCCATCTTCGGTTTCTACAAAGCTTTCAAAACCTGCATAACCTAATTCGGCTATTAGAATTTCGGTTCCTGGTTGGATGGGTTGCACTTTAAAGTAATAACCAATATAGATAATATAAGACATGGTTTTAAGTAACTATTTTGGCGGATAAGCCCGCGTTAGCGATTGAAATGAAAAGCCCGCAGCTATACCAATTTTTATTGGGATAGTGAGGACTTGTAATGTAAAGCGCGACCCCGATTTTGGATCGGGGTAACGCCCAAATTTTTATTATTTTCCTCTTTCAAGGAAATGACAAAAGCTTTTATTTATTAAAACGCATTAACAATGGCGAAAAAATCGTCTGCATTAAGTGCAGCGCCACCAATTAAACCACCATCTACATCTGGTTTTGAGAAAATCTCTTCGGCATTAGCAGGTTTTACGCTACCGCCATAAAGAATTGACACCTCGTCTGCGATATCGTTTCCGTACTTATCTGCTAACGTTTTTCTGATGAATGCGTGCATATCTTGTGCTTGCTCTGGACTTGCTGTTTCGCCAGTACCAATAGCCCAAACAGGCTCGTAAGCCAACACGATATTTTGGTATGCCGCAGCGCTTAAATGAAATAGCGCGTTTTTGATTTGGCCACCAACAACCGCCTCTTCTTTACCAGCTTTTCTGTCGGCTAATTCTTCACCAAAACAGAAAATAACACGCATACCTTTTGCAAGGGCTGCATCTACCTTTTTAGCTAACAATTCATCTGTTTCATTGAAATATTCGCGACGTTCGCTATGACCTAAAATTACTGTGTTAACGCC
>NZ_JBATHX010000125.1:0-8675 GCF_049667265.1 Algibacter sp.
AGAAGCTCAAAAATTCTTGGAGCAAAATGCATCAGCTGATTTTAAGGTTTCAGATTTACAAAAAAAACCTGCAAAAAAATCTCCTGCTGCACCATTTACAACATCTACTTTACAACAAGAAGCATCACGTAAATTATATTTTTCAGTAAGTAAAACCATGACTATGGCGCAACGTCTTTATGAAGCGGGTTTAATTACTTATATGAGAACAGATAGTGTCAATTTATCTGAAGAAGCTAAAAAAGGAGCCGAGGCAGAAATTAAAGAGGCCTACGGAAAGGAATATAGCAAACCAAGAAATTATAAAGGAAAAGCTAAAGGTGCACAAGAAGCGCATGAGGCCATTCGTCCAACAAATTTTGCTACAAATTCAGTTACTATCGATAGAGATCAAGCTCGTTTGTACGATTTAATTTGGAAACGCGCCATTGCTTCGCAAATGAGTGAGGCCGAATTAGAACGAACTAATGTAAAAATAAGTGCATCGACGCATAAAGAAACCTTTACAGCAAATGGAGAGGTTATCACTTTTGATGGATTTTTAAAGGTGTATTTAGAAGGTACTGATGATGAGGATGTTGAGCAAGATGGTATGCTTCCAGCAATGAAAACCAACGAAACATTGCTAAATAATTACATCACGGCAACAGAACGTTACACACGTCCCCCAGCGCGATATACTGAGGCTTCTTTAGTTAAAAAGCTAGAAGAACTAGGTATTGGACGTCCGTCAACTTATGCGCCAACTATTTCGACCATTCAAAATAGAAATTATGTTGAAAAGGGAATGGTTGAAGGTGAAGAACGAAATTATTCTCAACTTACTTTACAAATAGGTTCAGTAAAAGAAAAAACACTTTCTGAAAAAGTAGGTTCAGATAAAGGGAAATTAGTTCCAACAGATATTGGAATGATTGTAACCGATTTTTTAGTAACTCATTTTGAACAAATTTTAGATTATAATTTTACTGCAAAAGTAGAAGCCGATTTTGATGAAATTGCTGAAGGCAATGAAGATTGGACAAAAATGATGAAAGATTTCTATAAAGGCTTTCATCCTATTGTTGAAGATGTAAAAGAAAATGCTGATAGAGAATCTGGTGAGCGTATTTTAGGTGAAGACCCACAAACTGGTAAACGCGTAAGTGTACGATTAGGGAAGTTTGGACCTATGGTTCAAATAGGAACTGTTGATGATGAAGAAAAGCCGCAATTTGCAAGTTTAAGTCCAGACCAACAATTAGGTAGCATTACTTATGAAGAAGCTATGGATTTATTCCAGCTTCCTAAAAACCTTGGTGAATATAAAGGTGAAGAAATTTTAGTGAATAATGGACGTTTTGGGCCGTATGTAAAATTTGGTGATGCTTTTGTATCGCTGCCAAGAGGTACAGATCCATTAAGTGTAGAACTTGATGACGCTATTATTTTAATAAAAGAAAAGCAAAAAGCAGACGCACCTATTTATATTTATAAAGATTTACCTGTACAAAAAGGTAAAGGGCGTTTTGGACCATTTATAAAATGGAACAATATGTTTATCAATGTGAATAAAAAATATGATTGGGATGAATTATCTGATGAAGATATTGTCGAATTAATTGAAACAAAAATTCAGAAGGAAATAGATAAGGTGATTCATAACTGGGAAGATGAAGGCATTCGTGTTGAAAAGGCCCGTTGGGGACGTCATAACGTTTTAAAAGGTAAAGTGAAAGTAGAGCTTGCAAAAACGGTAGATGTTTCTAAAATGACTTTAGAAGAAGCAAAAGCTATTATCGAGGCCAATGCGCCAAAGAAAAAGGCCACCAAAAGAAAAACTGCGGCAAAAAAGAAAGCTCCAGCTAAAAAGAAGAATTAAGTCATGAATTTTAATTTTTTATCTCCAGTTTCAGATTCGGTTTTAGCGCATAATGAGCTATTGTCTGCTCAAGCGCTTGGAAGAAAACTTAGAATACATTCTGCCCAACATGGTTTTCCTGATTTAGAAGGTGTAGATGTTGCTATTATTGGGGTTTTAGAAAATAGAAATGATGTAAATTATATTGGTGAAGAATTTCAGCTTAATGAAATTAGAAAGTCTTTTTACGGTCTATTTCCAGGAAGTTGGAACACCTTAGTAGCCGATTTAGGCGATATTAATAAAGGTGAAAGTGTTGAAGACACTTACTTTGCTTTAAAAGAGGCCATCTCACTTTTGGTTGAAAAAAAAATTATTCCAATAATTTTGGGTGGTTCTCAAGATTTAACTTACGCTAATTATAGAGCCTACGATTCCTTAATTCCAATGGTTAATATTGTAAATATTGATGCTCAATTTAATCTTGGAGATTCAACAAAGCCTATAAAAAACAATAGTTTTGTTGGGAAAATTATTTTAAATCAGCCATACAACCTATTTAATTATTCAACCATTGGGTATCAAACTTATTTTAATTCGCAAGAAGAAATAGATTTGATGGACAATTTGTATTTTGAATACTATAGACTAGGAACTGTTTCAAAGGATATTACAATTGTTGAACCCGTATTGCGAGATGCTAATATTGTTAGTATTGATTTAACATCGATAAAAGGTTCGGAGGTTAGTGTTAAACAAAAATATTCGCCAAATGGTTTAGATGGAAAAGAAATTTGCGCCATTGCACGTTATGCAGGAATAAGTAATAAAGTATCTTCATTTGGGATTTATGAATATAAGCCATCAAAGGATGACGAACTTACATCCATGCTAGTCGCTCAAATATTATGGTATTTTATTGAAGGCGTAAATTATAGAGTTAAAGACGATGATTTTTCAGATGAAAGAAACTACCAAAAGTATATTACTTTAGTGGAATCTGAGGAGTTAATTTTTTACAAAAGCAATAAAACAGGAAGATGGTGGATTGAAATTCCTTTTTTAGCAGATGTAAATAATAAATTAAAAAGACATACGTTATTACCATGCATGCATCAAGATTATTTAGATGCTTGTAATAATAAGGTGCCCGACCGCTGGTATAAAGCGTTACAGAAGAATAGCGTGTAATGGGTTTAGATTAGTTGAAATACCAATATCATCGGTGAAATGACATTTTTTCACGACGAAATGTTATTTTTTTAGGTAAAAAGTTGTTTTATTAAAAATATATAAATATGTTTACGCTCTCAAAAATGATGCATAAAATAATTAACCTCAAGTTTTCTATGGATATTAAGAAGTTTATATTACTAACTACACTATTTGCAATGTTAGCAAGTTGCGGCTCAAAAGATAGAGGCGAACTAGTTGGTGTTCAAGGAAAAAAATGGCATCCAGAAAAACCTTATGGTATGGAGCTTATTCCAGGTGGAGCTTTTATAATGGGTAAAGCAGATGACGATCTTGCTGGTGTGATGGATGCACCGTCAAAAACAGTTACTGTAAGAGCCATTTATATGGATGCAACTGAAATAACAAATAGCGAGTATCGCCAGTTTGTTAATTGGGTAAGAGACTCAATAGTAAGAATGAAATTAGCAGTTTTGGCTGATGAGGTTGGTTTAACTCCAGCAGATGAAGGAACTATTGGTGAGTTTGCCTTTAGTGATGCAGATCCAGAAAACATGTCGGTTTATGAAAAATACATGTATGATAATTATACAGGTTTAGGACCAACTGGTTACGAAGGAAGAAAAATAAACAAGGATATTGATTTAATTCATGATACTTCGGAATATCTAGATGAGTACTATGCTGAAGTTATGGATACCATGTATTTGCCTTTAGAGGAATCTTATAATGGTCAACGTACTTGGGATGTAACGAAATTTAAATTTCAATACAGCCACATGGATATTCAAGAAGCTGCAAGAAATAGAGGTGTAAAACGTAAAGATGTTATTATAAAAGAAGAATTAGAAATCTATCCTGATACGACAGTTTGGATTAGAGATTTCGCATATTCTTATAACGAACCGATGCATAACGATTATTTCTGGCATGATGCATATAGCGATTATCCAGTTGTTGGTGTAACTTGGAAACAAGCAAAAGCATTTTGTGAGTGGCGAACGATTAACAAAAACACATACCAGAAAGCTAAAAAAGGCGCTCAAATGGTAAATACGTTTAGATTACCATCTGAAGCTGAATGGGAATATTCTGCAAGAGGTGGTTTACAAGCTGCAACTTACCCATGGGGTGGACCTTATACAAAAAGTGATAGAGGTTGTTTTATGGCAAACTTTAAACCAGTTAGAGGTGATTATGCGGCAGACCAAGCATTATATACAGTTGAAGCAAAATCTTATGAACCAAATGATTATAACTTATATAATATGGCTGGAAATGTTTCAGAATGGGTGAATGCATCATACGATCCTTCATCATATGAATATACATCAAGTATAAATCCTAGTGTAAACGATGAAAGCAACAAGCGAAAAATTGTTAGAGGTGGTTCATGGAAAGATGTAGCATACTTTTTACAAGTAAGTTCAAGAGATTACGAATATGCAGATTCTGCAAGAAGTTATATAGGATTCAGAACCGTTCAAGATTATATGGGGACAGCAGTAACAAAAAACGGTAATTAAATTTTTAACCCAAATCAATAATAATAAATACTATTAATTAACCTACTTAAGTAAAAAAGAAAACCTACTTAAAATTAAAAATCGAAAATTATGGCAAAGTCAAAAACAAGTAAAAGATTCATGAACATGGCGTACGGATTAGGAGCAGCAATTGTAATTGTTGGTGCACTATTCAAAATTATTCACTTTGAAATTGGACCATTAACGGGTAACGTCATGTTAACCATTGGTCTTGTAACAGAAGCAATTATATTCGCATTATCAGCGTTTGAACCTGTTGATGATGAATTGGATTGGTCTTTAGTATATCCAGAATTAGCTGGAGGACAAGCAATGAACAAAGCAGGAAAAGAAGATGCTCAAGGTTTATTGTCTCAAAAATTAGATAACTTATTAAAAGAAGCTAAAATTGATGGTGAATTAATCTCTAGTTTAGGAGAAAGCATCAGAGGTTTTGAAGGTGCAGCTAAAAACATGTCTTCTACAGTTGATTCTGTTGAAGCATCTAAGAAATATGGTGAGGAATTATCATTAGCGGCAGCTCAAATGGAATCTTTAAATAGCTTATACAAAGTTCAATTAGATAGTGCTAGTAAGCAACAAACTATCAATGAAGAGTCTGTAGAAAATGCAGCAAAATTAAAAGAACAAATGCAATCTTTAGCGTCTAACTTATCATCTTTAAATGGTGTGTATGGTGGAATGTTATCTGCAATGAGTAAATAATTAGGAGCGTTAATAAATAATCCCAAATTAATTTAATTAACCAAAAAAAACCTAATAAACATGGCAGGAAATAATTTATCACCAAGACAGAAGATGATTAATCTGATGTATTTAATATTCATAGCAATGCTAGCATTAAATATGTCGAAAGAAGTGCTTTCAGCCTTCGGATTAATGAACGAAAAGCTTACAGAATCAAACGAAGCTACAGAATCTAGAAATGCTAGTTTTGTTGCAAGTTTAGATTTAAAAGCTGAAGGACAACCAGAAAAATACAAGCCTTTAAAAGCAAAAGCAGACGCAATTGATAAACTAGCACATGATTTTGATGCTTATTTAGAAGATTTAAAAGGAAAAATGACCGCTAAAATCGAAGATCCTACGGATTATGAGATTATGGATAAAGGTGATTACCTAGATGAACATTTCTTTAAAGGCGGTAAAATAAATGTTGATGGTCAAGAGTTTTTAACTCAAATGAAAAACTTTAGAGAAGGAGTAGCTAGCATATTAGCTGGTGAAAAAGGAATGGAGTCTGTAATTGAAGAAGTTAACAAAAAATTTAATACTGATGAAGTTAAAAACAGAGATGGTATTAAAGATGCATGGTTAAACTACCACTACAAAGGATTTCCGTTAGTAGCTTCTTTAACCAAAATGACACAACTTCAAGCTGATATTAAAACAACTGAATCTCAAGTGTTATCAAATATGTTGCAAGGAACACTTTCTAGTGAGGTGTCTATGACAAACTATACTACCTTAATGGAAACATCCAAATCGGCTTACTTTAACGGTGAGAAATTTGATGGACAAATTGTATTAGGTCGTAAAGATGCATCTACAAAACCTAGTAGAGTTGAATTAACTTTAGATGGTAGAAAACTTTCTGATAAGCAATATGCTATTGAAGATGGTAAAGTAAAATTATTAATTGGAGCTGGCGGCGTTGGTGAACATAAAATTGAAGGTAAATTAATCTTCGCACAAGATGGTGAAGAAATTGAAGTACCTGTAAAATCATCATTTGCAACGGTTGCAAAACCAAATTCAGCAACTATATCAGCAGATAAAATGAACGTAGTTTATAGAGGTGTTAAAAACCCAATGACTATTTCTTTTGCTGGTATTCCAGATAATAAAGTCACGGCTAGTGCTCAAGGATTATCTAGAAGTTCTGGTAGTAGTTATGTTATGGATGCTACAAGAGTTCAAGGTAGAGAGGTAACTATTAACGTAACTGGTACTTTACCAGATGGCGGAAAAGTTAGTGATAATGCTAAATTCAGAATTAAAGATTTACCAAAACCAACTGGTACTGTAAGAGGTGAAGACGGTGCAATTACAATGCAACGTAATAGTCTTGAAATCTCTACAATTGGTGCGAAATTTGAAGATTTTGATTTTGAATTACCATTAAAGGTTACAGGATTTAAATTTAAAGTTCCTGGACAGCCTACAATAAATGTTAATGGAAGTAAGTTAGATAGTAGAGCAAAAGCTGCTTTAAGTAAAGCAAAAAGAGGCTCTGGAGTTCAAATATTTGATATTGAAGCAAAAGCTAGTGGTGTAAGTGTTATACTTAAAAAAGTATCACCAGTTTTTATAGAACTTACAAATTAGAAAAACTATTAGAGATGGTCTAATAAAAGACCATCTCTAATAATTAAAAGAAAAATAATAATTAAGATGAAACTAAAAAGTTTTTTATTAACCGTTGCTGCTATTTTTACAGTATCTAGCATGTTTGCACAAGCTAACATTCTAAACGCTAAAAGTCCTGATGAAATAGGAGTAAGAACTGAAGCTCAAAAAGCAGTTGACAATGACAAGCCATTAGAATATGGTTATGTTGATGATAGAGATATCTTGTTTTCTAAAATGACTTGGGAAAAAGTAGTTCTTGATGAACGTGCAAACTTCCCACTTTACTACCCAATTGACACAAACAATATTGGTAGTGATAGAAGGTCGTTGTATGATGTGCTTATGAAGAACATTAAAAACGGGAAAATAAAAAACATCTATGATGATTCTTATTTTACAACAAAACGTACTTTAAAAGATATTGAGGCTGCATTACAAATGGTTGATACTACAGAGTATGGTATTGAGCAAATAAATGCTGGCGAAACATTATCTGCTGAGTTTATTAATAGAAGAGAAATTTCAGCGGCGGATATTAAAGAATACCATTTAAAAGGACTTTGGTATTTTGATAAACGTCAAGCAGAAATGAAGTACAGGTTGTTAGGAATTGCTCCAGTAGCGCCAGATGTTAACTTTATTGATGACGCTGAGCCTGATTTAGTACCTTTATTTTGGGTGTTTTTCCCAGATGCTAGAGAAGTGTTACACGAAGCAAAGTCATTTAACGATTCAAACAGTTCTATGCCATTTTCTTTTGATCACGTGTTGAATGCAAGGCGTTTTCAAGGTTACATTTATAGAGAAGAAAATGTACAAGGTGATAGGGCAATTTCAGAATATGTATCTCAAAACGCTCTAATGCAATTACTTGAATCTGAAAGGATTAAAGATAAGATTAGAGATTTTGAATTAGACATGTGGACTTATTAAGCCATAATAATCTAAAAGTTTAATTATAAAACGCTCACTTTTTTAAGTGGGCGTTTTTTTTATGTTACTAGGGAACTTTAGGGCTATTTTTTTTAATTTTAATGAAACAGAATCCTTAAAGAGTAAATTAAAAACTACCTATCTTCGCAACGTATGACACAAGTAGATTATATTATTGTTGGTATTGGAATTGCCGGAATTAGTTTTTGTGAGCACCTAAAAGCAAATGGAAAAACGTTTGTGGTGTTTGATGATGGCTCTCAGCAATCGTCTACAGTTGCCGGTGGGTTATATAATCCCGTGGTATTAAAACGTTTTACATCGGTTTGGAAAAGTACTGAGCAATTAGATTTAGCTTTGCCAATTTATGCAAACATTGAAAATAGACTTAATATTAAACTGGACTATAAAATGCCAGTTTATAGAAAATTTGCGTCTCTTGAAGAGCAAAACGATTGGATTGCAGCTTCCGATAAGCCGTTATTATCAAGATATCTTTCTACAAAAATTATTAAAAACGAAAATGTTGCTGTTGATGCGCCGTTTGGTTTTGGTGAAGTTTTAGAAACAGGTAGGATTGATGTAAAAACCATGATTGAAGCTTATAAAATTGAATTAATAAGTGAGAACCTGTTAATTGAATCTCAGTTTAATTATAAAGACTTGGAATTGAACGAGGGTGCTGTTTCTTATCAAAATATTAATGCCGAATATATTGTATTTGCCGAAGGTTCTGGTATAAGTGAAAATCCATTTTTTAATAGGTTACCTCTAAATCCTGCTAAAGGAGAACTATTGACTATTCACGC
>NZ_JBATHX010000126.1:0-2933 GCF_049667265.1 Algibacter sp.
AAGAACAATTTCACCAATTGCGTATTTCAGATATTTTCCTGTTTTACCTTCTGAAAGTAAATTTTGTCTAATTTTTCTAAAGAATTTTATCATTAGTTTATTGGTTGGTCATAATGAATGCCAACGTGTTTGTGTATGGTTAGTTGCGTGGTAAGCAACTAAATTAGTAAACAAAAACGAACGCGAGAAAATTCCTTCGGAATTTTCCAAATAAGCAACGACCAAAGCAATTAATTATACACGGTGTTGTGTGCAGTTTTTTTTCTTTGTTTGTATTTTCTTTTAGTTCGGATTAATTTATATCTCAAATCGTCATAAAATAAGCTTATTAATAAAATTATAGCTCCAAAAATCAGAGTGTTCAATTTTAAGTCAAGTCTTGAGTAAAGAAATCCACCTATTATTCCTCCAAGAAAAAAGAAGCAAATTATATAAATTCGCAGTTTTATTGTCGATTTAATTTTTTCTCTATTCGGATGAGATTCAGGAAAGAAAAGTTGCGATAGTTCAATTCCTAAATCTGTGAACAGTCCTGTCAGATGTGTTGTTCTTACGATAGCATTTGAAATTTTTGTCACAAAAGAGTTTTGAAGACCCATTGCAAAAAGTAGCAGGCAAACAATTAAATCAGGATATTTTATTTCTACTGTATTACTTATGATTGCAATTGATAATAAAATCAAACATTCAATAATGGTTGGTAAAACAAAAACATTAAGTTTTCTATTTTCCTTGAATTTTTCGATTAGGAAACTTGATAAAAAAGAACCAAAGAGAAAGGAAAAAATATAAAGAAAATAAACTGTTCCTTTCCAAAATTCAAAATTTGCAACATCACTAATAAAAAGAGCAAAATGACCAGTTACATTGGTTGTTAATTGTTTAAAAGCTAAAAATCCTGTAACATTCACAATTCCAGCTACAAAAGACAAAATCGTAGCAATTCGCAGATTGTGTTTTAAAGTTCTGCTTTTGCCTTGATGTCTAAACATTTTATTTCCATTTAGTTTGGTTTTTCAAATTGCACACAACGTTGTTGTGTATGGTTAGTTGCGTGTTTGAGCAACTAATTTAGTAAACAAAAACGAACGCGAGAAAATTCCGAAAGAATTTTCCAAATAAGCACTTGCCAAAGCAATTAATTATTCGCGGTGTTGTGTGTAGTTTTTTATTCCGTTATTCTATTCTTTAGATCCATTCTCTCATGAAGTATTCTCGTGATTTCGACATAATCCTTATTAAGTGTTCTGTAGAATATTATATGTCTATTTGCTTTTATTCCGAGTAGGCTTTCTTTTACTCCTTCGTAATTTTTTCCTAAACCTGGATTGTCAGCAATTTCTTGACAATTTGTAATTAATGATTCGTAATATTTGTCGGCTTGCTTTTCTGACCAAACTTCGAATGTATAATTCCAAATTTTCGTTAAATCCTCTACGGCTTGATTCGTTAATTTATAATTAGCCATTTGAGCGCTTTATTGCTTTTAGAGATTCAAGGTGTACTTTAGGATCAAAATCGTGCGCGATTCCGCTGTCAATTCCGTCTTGAATTGCTTTTCTTAATGCAATCATTTTGCTTTCCTCTTCTTCCAAAAGTCTTAATCCAGCACGTATGACTTCGCTGACATTTTTAAATCGACCTTCTTTTATTCGACTTTGAACGAATTGGTCAAAATAATTTCCGAGTGATATAGATGTATTTTTGTTCATTTTGAGACTATTTATTCAAATATACCAAAAATTGGTATAATTAGCAAATTTCTCAAATTACACACAACGTTTATGTATAAGAATAGTTGCGGGTTTGTATGCGAGGATTTTCCGAAGGAAAATCAGACGTAGTAAAAGCGCATCGACTCTTGATTAAGTAATAAACTAAGCATTATTTTTATACGGTGTTGGCAATAGTTTTTTATTTGCTACTTAATGGAGGCACCAACTAAATTATAAAATACATGAGCACTATCAATATACTTTTGATTTTCTACATATTTAGCTTTTTTATAGTGTTGAAACATTTCTGATGCTTTCTTAAATAATTTTTCAGCTTCTGGTGTTATTAAAAAATCAACTAAATATTTTCCTTTGTACTTTGCATATGCTGAATCTATTTCCCCTGATATAGGGTCAGGTGATTTATCTGAAATTACTGGTCGTGGATATGGGGAATAACCACCTCCGCAACATGAACCTGATTCTAATTGGAGTCTTTCCAGTGCCTTTCCGTAGGCGGGATCTGTTTGACCATAAATGGTTCTATACACATTAGTCAATTTCATCATGCCAGAACACATGGCACATGGTTCTAATGTTGTATATATTGAAAAGCCTTTTAAAGAAAAGGATTGAACACTGTCTAAATAGGATTGTATCACTCGTACTTCTCCATGTTGGGTTCCATTCATTTTCATGTTTACTGAATTTCTCGCCCAATTAACAACATATTTAGAACTATCCACCAACACAGAACCAATGTTATATCCTCTACCTTCAAAAGCGTTATTTTGCCAATCTTTATGAACTATTGCATATGCCATTAAGGAATAAAAATAGTCAAGTTCTTGTTGTTCCAAGGAAACCGAATCAACAGAAGCTGAATCAAGAGTGCATTCACATTTTTCAATATTTAATTTAGATTTAGGCTGTTTTATTGCACATGAAAAAAAGCATATTGACAAAATAAAAAAGGTGGTTAAGAAACATGTTTTTTTCATTAGAAATTTATTTATTAAGCTTTTTAGATGATAATTAATTACCTAAATTATTGCCAACACATATATATGTGCAGTTAATGCTAAAATATAAAAATAAATCATATTGTAGTAACTTATTTACAGGCAACGTGTTATATAACTTTTATGGCAGCGCATTTTGTATATAAAAATTATGTATACTTCAATTTTGATATACAAAACACATGGTTTTGGAGCT
>NZ_JBATHX010000127.1:0-21414 GCF_049667265.1 Algibacter sp.
GCACACATCTCTGGTAAAATGCGTATGCATTACATTAAATTGTTGCCAGGAGATAAAGTAAAATTAGAAATGAGTCCTTATGATTTAACAAAGGCTCGAATAACTTATAGATACTAATACGATGAAAGTAAGAGCATCAGTAAAGAAAAGAAGCGCAGATTGTAAAATTGTGCGTAGAAAAGGTAGACTTTACGTAATTAACAAAAAGAATCCTAGATTCAAACAAAGACAAGGATAAGCTATGGCAAGAATTGCAGGTGTAGACATACCAAAAAACAAAAGAGGAGTAATCTCTTTAACTTATATCTACGGAGTAGGTAGAAGTAGAGCAAAAGAAATTTTAGCTGCGGCTAAAGTTGATGAAAGTACAAAAGTTCAAGACTGGACCGATGACCAAATTTCTGGTATTCGTGATGCTGTTGGATCTTTTACAATCGAAGGTGAATTACGTTCTGAAACACAATTAAACATTAAGCGATTAATGGATATTGGTTGTTACAGAGGTATTCGTCATAGATCGGGGCTTCCGTTAAGGGGGCAACGTACTAAGAACAACTCTAGAACTAGAAAAGGTAGAAGAAAAACTGTTGCTAACAAAAAGAAAGCAACTAAATAATAATTAGTCTTTAGTATTTAGACGTTGGAAGGAATCTGTTTGAAATTATAATAGTTTAGGATTCTAGCGACTATCACTAAAACTAAAAGCTAAAAACAAAATGGCAAAAACAAGCACAAAAAAACGTAAAGTTATTGTTGATGCAGTTGGGGAAGCACACGTAACGGCTTCTTTCAATAACATCATCATTTCACTTACCAACAAAAAAGGAGACGTAATTTCTTGGTCTTCTGCTGGTAAAATGGGATTTAGAGGTTCTAAGAAAAACACACCTTATGCTGCTCAATTAGCTGCTGAAGATGCTGCTGGAGTAGCATCAGAAGCTGGATTGAAAAAAGTAAAGGTTTATGTAAAAGGACCAGGAAATGGTAGAGAATCTGCTATCCGTTCTATTCATAATGCAGGAATTGAAGTAACAGAAATCATTGATGTTACGCCATTACCACATAATGGATGTCGTCCTCCAAAAAGAAGAAGAGTTTAATCACGTTTTTATTAACGCGAATTAAATAAAGCAAAGCAAAAATTAATATCATCTGACACCCAGATGGTATTGATTTTTTGTATAAATTTGCAAACTGAAAAAACTAACAAGTATTAACGAGAGATCAACGATTTTCGAAGGATAAGATTAAGACCTTAATTCATAATCACTCTCAAAACAAATTTAAAATGGCAAGATATACTGGTCCTAAAACTAAAATAGCTCGTAAATTTGGCGAGGCTATCTTCGGAGATGATAAATCATTCGAAAAAAGAAATTACCCTCCGGGGCAACATGGAAACGCAAGACGTAGAGGTAAAAAATCTGAATATGCGATTCAACTTCAAGAAAAGCAAAAAGCTAAGTACACCTATGGTGTATTAGAGCGTCAATTTAGAGGCATGTTTAAAAAAGCAAGAGCTGCACAAGGAATTACTGGTGAAGTGCTTTTACAACTATGTGAATCTAGATTAGATAACGTGGTATTCAGAATGGGAGTTGCTCCTACTAGAAGTGGTGCAAGACAATTAGTTTCTCACAGACATATTACAGTAAATGGCGAATTGGTAAATATACCTTCTTACCAATTAAAAGCTGGTGATGTTGTTGCTGTAAGAGAAAAGTCAAAATCCCTTGAAGCTATCGAAAGATCGCTTTCAAACTCAAGTAACGTTTATGAATGGATTACTTGGAATTCTGATACGAAGCAAGGAACTTATGTTTCTGTGCCTGCAAGAATTCAAATTCCTGAAAACATAAACGAGCAATTCATCGTCGAATTATACTCTAAATAATAAATTATTAACATTGGTATTTGGCCAAAGGGTTTATAAGTATTTCTTCAAACTTTTAAACCGCGCAACCAAATAACAATTAAAACGAAGAAAAAAATGGCAGTATTTAATTTTCAAAAACCTGACAAAGTAATCATGATTGATTCTACTGATTTCGAAGGTAAATTCGAATTCAGACCACTAGAACCAGGTTACGGATTAACAGTAGGTAATGCATTAAGAAGAGTTTTATTATCTTCTTTAGAAGGATTTGCAATCACTTCAGTAAGAATTGAAGGTGTAGATCATGAGTTTTCAGCAATCGCTGGTGTAGTTGAAGATGTTACAGAAATCATCTTAAACTTAAAACAAGTACGTTTTAAAAGACAAATAGAAGATATTGATAACGAATCAATTTCTATTTCAATTTCAGGACAAGATAGAATTACAGCTGGAGATTTTCAAAAATTCATCTCAGGATTCCAAGTATTAAATACAGAATTAGTAATCTGTAACTTAGATCCTAAAGTGAATTTTAATATGGAAATTACTATTGAAAAAGGTAGAGGTTATGTTCCTGCAGAAGAAAATAAAAAAGCATCTGCACCAATTGGAACTATCTTTACAGATTCAATTTACACACCAATAAAAAACGTTAAGTATAGTATTGAAAACTATCGTGTTGAGCAAAAAACAGATTATGAAAAACTGGTTTTTGAAATCATCACAGATGGATCAATTACTCCGCAAGACGCTTTAACTGAAGGTGCTAAAACGTTAATTCACCACTTCATGTTATTCTCTGATGAGCGTATTACTTTAGAAGCTGATGAAATTGCACAAACTGAAACTTATGATGAAGAATCACTTCACATGAGACAGTTGCTTAAAACTAAGTTAATCGATATGGATTTATCTGTACGTGCACTTAACTGTTTGAAAGCTGCAGAAGTTGATACTTTAGGCGACTTAGTATCATTCAATAAAAATGATTTAATGAAATTCAGAAACTTCGGTAAGAAGTCTTTAACTGAGCTTGAAGAGCTTGTAAATGTTAAAGGATTAAACTTCGGAATGGATTTAAGCAAATATAAATTAGATAAAGACTAACGATTAACGATTGTTGATTTATGAATGGCGATTTTTTTAAAAACTCATTCGTAATTCTTAAATCCTAAATCAAAAATTATTATTAATCATATTTTGCTCCTCATAAAAAGAGTTTGGTAGCAAGATGATAAAACAAATGTCATGAGACACGGAAAAAAAATTAATCACTTAGGTAGACAAACAGCTCACAGAAAAGCAATGCTAGCAAATATGGCTTGTTCTTTAATCGAGCACAAACGTATTAATACAACTGTAGCTAAAGCAAAAGCTTTGAAACAATTTGTAGAGCCAATGATTACAAAATCAAAGGTTGATACAACACACAACAGACGTATAGTAATGTCTAAACTTAGACAAAAAGATGCTGTTGCAGAATTGTTTAGAGATGTTGCTGCAAAAGTAGCTGACAGACCAGGAGGTTATACAAGAATTATAAAATTAGGAAATCGTTTAGGTGATAATGCTGATATGGCAATGATAGAACTTGTTGATTATAACGAAATCTACAACGCTGGAAAAGAGAAGAAGAAAACAACTAGAAGAAGTAGAAGAGGTGGTTCTAAACCAGAAGCTGCTCCAGTTGAAACTAAAGCATCAAACGAAGAAGAATAAATGTTAATTTTCGTTAAAGAATAAAAAAAGGATAAACTATTTTAGTTTATCCTTTTTTTATTCTTTTTATTACCTATAAGTTTGTAAAATAATTAAAGAAAAGATTAAAAAAAATAAAATGAAAAAAGTGTTTTTATTAATTGGAGCGTTAGTAACAATGTGTTCTTACTCCCAAAGTAGTGAAATTATAGGTTCGGGATCCTCGGCGTCTAATATGTATGGAGGTGTTCAGGTAAGTTCTGGTTCTAATAGTGGTGTATGGATAAAGTCAACTGCGAGTAATTCAAAAGTTGAAGGCTCTTATTATTTATTTAATAATTGGGCAAATTCGGCTTCTTTTTATTTATTAGGTAATGAAGGCTATAAAATACCAAACGTTAATTTTAATGTAAGATTTAATCGTTTTGAAGCAAATATGAGTGATGACGCTTCTAAAGATTCAATTTTTGCATTTAATTCGCAATCTGTTAAAAAGGTTGTAGTTGGTAGTAAAGAATTTGTGAAAAAACAAGTTTCAGGAAAAGGTGCTAATTATTTCTTAGAAATGATTCAAGAAGGAGATAAGTTGTCGTTATTAAAATCCTATGATGCTAGTATAAGTCCTGGAACTATTAACCCAATGACACAGCAAAAAATGAAAGCTGATAAAATTGAAATAAAATCTAATTTTTATGTTGAAAAAAATGGGAGCTTAGAAGAGGTTAGGTTAAAAAAATCGACGGTTTTAAAATTAATGGCTGATAAAAAGGTAGAAATAAAAGAATTTCTTGGTGATAATGATATATCATTCAAAAATGATGCTGATATAAAGAAAATTTTCAGTTATTATAACTCAATTTAATAAATGTTAATAATCAATAATAATATAAAGGATAAACAATTTTAGTTTATCCTTTTTTTTTAGCAATTTTGCAAAACTTTTCTAAAGAACACATGAAATATCAAAAAAGACAAAAAGCCATCATTCTTCTAGCAGATGGTACTATTTTTTACGGTAAAGCAGTTGGTAATAAACAAGGAACTTCGTTTGGCGAGGTTTGTTTTAATACAGGTATGACTGGGTATCAAGAGATTTTTACAGATCCTTCATATTACGGTCAACTTATGGTAGCAACCAATGCGCATATTGGGAATTATGGTGTTAATAATGATGAAGTAGAATCCGATTCAATTAAAATAGCTGGTCTTATTGTTAAAAACTTTAGCTACGAATATTCAAGAGATGCGGCAGACGGATCCTTACTTGATTTTCTTGATAAGAATAACTTATTGGCCATTTCAGATGTAGATACCAGAGCATTGGTAAGTTATATTAGAGATAATGGGGCGATGAATGCTGTAATAAGTACCGATGTAGATAATATTGAAGGGTTAAAGAAACAATTAGCTGAAGTTCCAAATATGGAAGGTTTAGAATTAGCATCAAAAGTTTCTACCAAAGAACCATATTTTTTTGGAAATGAAAATGCAACTTACAAAGTTGCTGCTTTAGACATTGGAATAAAAAGAAATATTTTAAGAAATATAGCAAGTCGAGATGCTTATATTAAAGTGTTTCCATATAATGCTAAGTTTGAAGATTTAGAAGCCTTTAAACCAGACGGCTACTTTTTATCAAATGGCCCTGGAGATCCAGAACCTTTAGTTGAAGCTCAGGAGGTTGCTAAAGAAATTATTAAAAGAGATTTACCGTTGTTTGGTATTTGTTTAGGACATCAAGTTATTGCGAGAGCAAATGGTGTTTCAACTTATAAAATGCATAATGGGCATAGAGGTATAAATCATCCTGTAAAAAACCTGTTAACTGGTAAAGGAGAAATCACCTCTCAAAATCATGGTTTTGCTGTAAACAGAGAAGATGCTGAAGCTAATTCAGATTTAGAAATTACTCACGTTCATTTAAATGATAATACCGTGGCTGGTTTAGCAATGAAAAACAAGAAAATATTTTCTGTACAATATCATCCTGAAGCTAGCCCAGGACCACATGATTCGTCATATCTTTTCGATCAATTTATTGAAAACTTAAAAAAATAAAACGTTTAATAAACCTCATTAGTAGATTTCTATTTTTGAGGTTTATTTTTACTAAAACGTTGTAGATGTGTTTTTGTAAATTTCTTCTAAAACAACTTAAAATAAACAAGATTTAAACGTAAATTTGGAATAATTAAAAGATTAAAAACAAACCAATTATGAGTATAATAATTAATATCCACGCAAGACAAATTCTAGATTCAAGAGGGAATCCTACTGTTGAAGTAGATGTAGTAACTGAAAATAACATATTAGGTAGAGCTGCTGTACCATCAGGAGCATCAACAGGAGAACATGAAGCTGTTGAATTGCGCGATGGAGGAAAAACTTATATGGGTAAAGGTGTTTTAAAAGCTGTTAAAAATGTAAATTCTATTATTGCTGAAGAGTTATTAGGAGTTTCAGTTTTTGAACAAAACCTTATTGATAAAATGATGATTGATTTAGATGGTACACCCAATAAATCAAAATTAGGAGCTAACGCTATTTTAGGTGTGTCATTAGCAGTTGCAAAAGCGGCGGCTAATGAATTAAATATGCCTTTATATCGTTACGTAGGTGGTGTTTCAGCAAACACACTCCCTTTACCAATGATGAATATCATTAATGGTGGTTCACATAGTGATGCACCTATCGCATTCCAAGAGTTTATGATTATGCCAGTTAAGGCTAAAAATTTCACTCACGCAATGCAAATGGGAACTGAAATTTTCCACAACCTTAAAAAAGTATTACACGACAGAAACTTAAGTACTGCTGTTGGTGATGAAGGTGGTTTTGCTCCAAATTTAGCGGGTGGAACTGAAGATGCTTTAGATACTATTGCAAAAGCAGTTAAAAACGCTGGTTATAAATTTGGCGATGAAGTTAAAATTGCTTTGGATTGTGCTTCAGCAGAATTTTTTGTGAATGGGAAATATGATTACAAGAAGTTTGAAGGCGATTCAGGAGTTATAAGAACTAGTAAAGAACAAGCTGAATATTTAGCTGAATTAGCTTCTAAATATCCAATTATCTCGATTGAAGATGGTATGGATGAAAACGATTGGGAAGGTTGGAAATATTTGACTGAACTTATTGGAGATAAAGTGCAATTAGTTGGTGATGATTTATTTGTAACTAATGTTGAGCGTTTATCAAGAGGTATTAAAGAAGGAATTGCAAATTCTATTTTAATTAAAGTAAACCAAATTGGAACTTTAACTGAAACTATTGCAGCTGTAAACATGGCGCATAATGCTGGATATACTTCTGTAATGTCTCACCGTTCTGGAGAAACTGAAGATAATACTATTGCAGATTTGGCAGTAGCATTAAATACAGGTCAAATTAAAACAGGTTCTGCATCTCGTAGTGATCGTATGGCAAAATACAACCAATTACTTCGCATAGAAGAAGAGTTAGGTGAAGTTGCTTATTTTCCACAAGAAAATGCGTTTAAAATAAAGTAAACTTAAACGCTAATTGTAATATAAAAAGCCAAGTTCATTTTTGAATTTGGCTTTTTTTTTATTTTTGAATCCTTACCTTTTTTTGTGAAATATGTAAGCTTGATTCAGTTTGATGACATATATCATGTTTTAAATGTTAATTAAGTGATAAATTATAAAATTCACTTTAAAAATAGCATCATGATTACTTTAAAAGATAAGTTATTCCAGAAAATTCAAGAACACAGACCCAGAATTACGAAACTTCTTAAAAATCATGGCGATAAAGTTGTTGATCAGGTAACGGTATCACAAGTAATTGGTGGTATGCGAGGAGTTAAAAGTCTAATAACAGATATTTCTTATTTAGATCCAAATGAAGGGATTCGTTATAGAGGTTATACACTAACCGAAGTCTTAGAAAAATTACCTAAACCAGAAGATTCGGAAATGCCTTATGTAGAAGGCTTGTATCATTTATTGTTGACTGGTGAAATGCCCACAACAAAAGAAGTAGATGAGTTAATGACTAATTTTAGAAACAGACGTACTGTCCCTAATTATGTTTGGGATGTTATAGATTCTTTTCCAAGTGAAAGTCATCCAATGGCAATATTATCTGCAGCTGTAATGAGTTTAGAGCGTGAATCCCACTTTAATTTAAAGTATAAAAAAGGGCTAAATAAATTGGACTATTGGGATTCTACATATGAAGATGCTACCAATTTATTAGCAAAATTACCATTAATCGGAGCCTATATATATAATAAATTATATCATCCTAAAAAGGGACATCGTCATCCAGATCCTAATTTGGATTTAGGTGCAAATTTTGCATATATGATGGGTAAAGATAAACCCTATGATGATGTTTCAAGAATGTATTTTATCCTACATGCCGATCATGAAAGTGGTAATGTAAGTGCTCATACAGGGCATCTTGTGGCTAGTTCTTTGTCGGACGTTTATTATGCAACTTCAGCTATGATTAATGGTTTAGCAGGACCATTACATGGATTAGCAAATCAAGAAGTTTTAAGATGGCTTCAACAATTAAGAAAACAAATGGGAGGTAAATTACCTAGTGAGCAAGAATTAAAGGATTATGTTTGGGAAACGCTAAATAATGGACAAGTTATTCCAGGTTATGGACATGCAGTCTTACGCAAAACAGACCCAAGATATTCAGTACAGAGAGAGTTTTGCTTAAAACATCTTCCAGAAGATGAGCTATTTAAGTATGTAGACGCATTATATAAAGTAGTTCCAGATATTTTAAGAGAACAGGGTAAAGCAAAAAACCCATGGCCAAATGTTGATGCACAATCTGGTGTAGTACAATGGCATTACGGAGTTACACAGTATGATTTCTATACGGTATTATTTTCAATAGGAAGAGCGTTTGGAGTCTTATCAAACATTATTTGGGATAGAGCATTAGGCTATCCTTTAGAAAGACCTAAATCTATAACAACAGAAATGTTAGAAAAAATGGTTGAATTTGAGAAAGAATTATCCAATTTAAATTGAAATAACTCAATTTTTATTATTCTAATAAAACAAAAAAGTGATTATTTTTTAATAATCACTTTTTTTATTCCATCATTTTTAATAATTCTTAAATCGACGAAATCGTTGTAGATAATGCAAAAAATTTAAGAGATATTTCGTAGATTAGCGTTCCGCATAACTAAATAACACTATACAAGAAAAATATGGCAAATACAGCTACTATAGAAGTAAACGGTAAAAAACATGAATTCCCCTTAGTAAAAGGAACAGAAAACGAAGTTGCAATAGATATTTCAAGTCTAAGATCCACTACTGGAGGAGTCATAACAATTGATCCAGGTTACAAGAATACTGGGTCTTGTGAAAGTGCAATAACATTCTTAGACGGTGAAAAAGGAATTTTAAGATATCGTGGATATTCTATTGAAGAATTAGCCGAAAAAGTTGATTTTTTAGAAGTTGCATATTTATTAATCTTCGGTGAGTTACCTACCAAAGAGCAGAATGATAAATTTCATAAGGATATAAAAGCAGAATCAGTTGTAGATGAAGACATAAAAAAGATTTTAGATGCATTTCCTAAGTCGGCACACCCAATGGGTGTTATTTCTTCTTTAACTAGTGCATTAACTGCATTTAATCCTGCTTCTGTTGATGTGTCTTCGGAAGCTGAGATGTATAAGTCAGTTGTTAGAATTCTTGGTAAAATGCCTGTATTAGTTGCGTGGACTATGCGTAAAAAACAAGGTCAGCCTTTAGATTATGGAGATAATACGCTTGGTTATGTTGAGAATATTCTGAAAATGATGTTTTCTAGACCGAACAGTTGTTATGTTCAAAACCCTGTTTTAGTTGATGCTTTGGATAAGTTATTAATATTGCATGCAGATCATGAACAAAATTGTTCAACATCTACTGTAAGAATCGTCGGTTCTTCCCATGCTGGTTTATTTGCATCAATTTCTGCTGGAATATCTGCATTATGGGGGCCACTTCATGGTGGGGCAAACCAAGCAGTAATAGAAATGTTAGAAGCTATTCAAGCGGATGGCGGTGATACTAAAAAATACATGGAGAAAGCCAAAGATAAAAATGATCCCTTTAGATTAATGGGCTTTGGACATCGTGTTTACAAAAATTTTGACCCTAGAGCTAAAATTATTAAGAAAGCTGCTGATCAAGTATTACATGATTTAGGTGTAGAAGATCCCATACTAGAAATAGCTAAAGGACTTGAAAAAGAAGCTTTAGAAGACCCGTATTTTGTAGATAGAAAACTTTATCCTAATGTAGATTTTTATTCAGGTATCATATATAGAGCTATGGAAATACCAACGGAAATGTTTACTGTAATGTTTGCAATTGGTCGTTTACCAGGTTGGATTGCACAATGGAGAGAAATGCGTTTGAAAAAAGAACCAATAGGAAGGCCAAGACAAATATATGTTGGTGCACCTGCAAGAAAGTTTGTGCCAGTTGAGGAAAGGTAGAGTTAAAATAAATTATATTATTATTAAGCTTCATGAAAATTTCATGAAGCTTTTTCTTTTTTGCAGCATTATTTTAAGAATAATGTAGAATGTCTTTTATTATTCTTAGTTTTGGAAAATATTATTTGATGGTATTTTTATCCTAAAGTATGATGAAATTAAATGTTAAAAATGAAATTTCTAGATTGCGGGTTGTTATCCTAGGAACGGCAGAAAGCAATGGACCAATTCCGAAAGTTGAGGATTGTTATGACCCAAAAAGTAGGGAACACGTTTTGGCTGGCACATATCCATCAGAAGAAGATATGATTAAAGAAATGGATGCCGTAGCTAAGGTTTTTGAGAAATACGATGTTAAGGTTTTCAGGCCTAAAGTTTTAATGGATTGTAATCAGATTTTTACGAGAGATATAGCTTTTGTAATTGATGATAAGGTGATTCGTGCCAATATTTTACCCGAAAGAGAACAAGAAATTGAAGCTATCAGATATGTTTGGAATCAAATTGATAGAAAAAATAGAATATTACTACCTCCAGCATGTCACGTGGAAGGCGGTGATGTTATGCCATGGAATGACTATATTTTTATGGGTACTTATTCTGGTAAAGATTATTCCGAATTAATTACGGCCAGAACTAATACTGATGCTGTAATTGCCATTCAAGAGTTGTTTCCAGAAAAAATTGTAAAATCATTTGAGCTTAGAAAATCAAATACAAATGCCAAAGAAAATGCTTTACATTTAGATTGCTGTTTTAATCCTTTAGGAAAGGGAAAAGCTATCATTCATAAAAACGGATTTTTAATTGAAGAAGAGTATAATTGGTTAATTGATTTTTTTGGAAAAGAAAACGTTTTTGAAATTACTAAAGATGAAATGTACCAAATGTGTAGTAATGTGTTTTCAATTTCGGAAGATGTCATTATTTCAGAACGAAACTTTACAAGACTTAACATGTGGTTGAGAGCACAAGGATTTACAGTTGAAGAAGTCCCTTATGCCGAAATTGGGAAACAAGAAGGTTTATTGCGTTGTACTACAATGCCGTTAATTCGAGATTAAATATAAAATGAAACAAACTACAAATACCATTTTAATGATTCGTCCAGTAAATTTTAGGATGAATGAGCAAACGGCTGTTAATAATTACTATCAAGAAGTAATTGATGGAGTTTTGCCGGAAACTATAAATACTAAGGCCCAGCGAGAATTTGACGCTTATGTTGAAAAATTAAAGGCTATTGGCGTTAATGTGATTGTTGTAAATGATAATACAGGAACAGATACACCAGATTCTATTTTTCCAAATAACTGGGTGTCGTTTCATGAAAATGGCGATGTTGGTTTATATCCAATGTTTGCTGAAAACAGACGTTTAGAGCGACGTGAAGATATTCTTGAAACTTTGGAAGAAAAAGGTTTTGTAATTAATAACATTGTTGATTATACAAGTGCCGAAGCTGAACATGTATTTTTGGAAGGAACTGGTAGTGTTATTTTAGACCGAGAAAATAGAAAAGCGTATTGTGCTTTATCACCTCGAGCAGATGAAGATTTATTTATAGAGTTTTGTGAAGATTTTGAGTATTCGCCAGTTGTATTTAATGCTTATCAAACTGTAAATGGTGAGCGCAAAGCCATTTACCATACAAATGTTATGATGTGTATTGGTGAAACTTTTGCCGTGATTTGCTTGAGTTGTATTGATGATAAAAAGGAACGCAAGCAGGTGATTAAACATCTTAAAGAAGATGGTAAATCCATTATTGATATTACTGAAGCACAGTTGACTAATTTTGCTGGTAATATGCTACAGGTAAGAGGAACGAATGATGAACGCTATTTAATTATGAGTCAGACTGCTTTTGATAGCCTTACCAGTTTTCAAATAAAAACGCTCGAAAAGCACACTAAAATTTTATCGAGTTCCTTGGAGACTATTGAGACTTGCGGTGGTGGTAGTGCCCGTTGCATGATGGCCGAAGTGTTTTTGCCTAACCAGTAATTTGGCGGACAGGTGCGTTAGGGATTGGAGCATTTGTTGAAGCTCTTTTTGCGTTGTTGCACCCCTGCCTGCCGGCAGGCAGGTATGCAACGCAAAAAAGCGACTGCGGAAAGCCCGACCCTTGTGGTAATGCCCAAATAATTACTTAAAATATTTTTTGAAATTTAAGCTGAAGGCCTAGATTTTGGAAGCTGTACATAAAATGTACTACCCTGGCCTCTGGTGCTTTCTACCCATATTTTACCTTGATTTAATTCTACCAATTCTTTACAAATTGAAAGTCCTAAACCGGTTCCTTTTTCGTTATCAGTACCCATGGTGGTAAACGAGCTATTGTTAAAAAGGCGTCCTATGTTTTCTTTTGAAATACCAATGCCCGTATCTGCAATACTAACTATACAAGTGCCATTACTTATGTGGTTAGAAATGGTAATGGTATCGCCGCTTTTACAAAATTTAAGAGCATTTGCGAGCAGGTTTTGTACAACAATTTCGAACATACTTCTGTCGGCATAGGCAAAATCTCGTAAGGAATGATCAATTAATTCAATGCCTTTATTTTCCATGCGTTGTTCGATAAGTTTTACTTTGTTTTCAAAAACTTCTTGGATATCGAACAAGCTTGGTTTAGGCTCTAACGATTGCATTTGAGATTTAGACCAGTTAAGCAGGTTGAAAAGGAGCAATGACGCATTGTTTGCATTTTCACTTAATTCTGGAATTAAATCATCGAATTCTTCGCGCGATAATGAGCCGTCTTTTAATAAATCTATAAAGCCATTAATGGATGAAAGTGAATCTTTTAAATCGTGAGAAACAATTGAGAAGAGCTTGTCTTTTACATTGTTTACATTCTCAAGATGCTTGGTTTGTTCTGCAAAAGCTTCGTTTTGAAGTTCGATTTTAATATTTTTCTCCTCTAGTTCTTGCATGTGCCTAATAATACTGTTTCGTTTTAAATAAATTAAAACTAATAGAGCTGAAACAACAATAAGTGCAGCTGCTAAACCATATAGAATAAGTTTATATTTTTCTAACGTTCTATTTTCAAGTGGTTTTAATACGCTTGTTGGCTGTGTAGGTTTTGTTTCTTGAATTTTATCAAGGTTTGGGTTAACAACTAAATCTGTGGTTGATTGAGGTTGAAAATTTAATTTAACCTCATTTTTTTTAAGGCTATTACTTAATTCGTAATACTCGCGTTGCCAAATAAAAGCACTATCAAAGCGACTTCTTGTAGAGTCTAAAGCCCGCATGAGTTTATAGTGCTTTAATAATTCAGTTTTGTTATTTAGGTTTTTTGCAATTTCTCCAGCCTCCAGAAGTTGTTTTTCAGCTATTTTTAATCTCCCTTGTTGTAAATTTAAATCGCCTAAATTATTTAAAGCCAATAACAAACCTGTTTTATTATTGGTGCGTGTGTTTATGTTGTAGCCTTGTATTAAGAATTTTGTAGCTTTATTGTAGTCATGAAATTTTAAATATTCGCCACCTAGTTTTGGGAATATTAATCCGCGAATAGAATCATTGTCCGATTGCTTATTGTCTAGCACTTTTTCGTAATATTCAATAGCTTTTCTATGTTCTTTTTTATTTGAATAAAGTTCGGCTAGTTTTATTTGAGATTCATTAATGCCCTGAACATCATCTAATTTTATTTGAACATTTAAAGCTTTTTCATAATATTCAATTGCTTTTTCGAACAATTTAATGCTGTAGTATGCTTTTGCTAGGTTGCTATATGCTAAGTTTAGTTCAGAATTAAGGTTTCTTTTTTCAAGTTCTTTTATAGCAGATAATGAAAATTCTAAACCTTTGTTGAAATTGCCTCTTTTTATTTCTATTAACCCAATGCTGTTATTAACTTTTGCTATACTTAGTGTGTCTTTTAATGAGCTAAATAGTTTTTTTGATTTATCATAACCACTAATGGCATTTAAATAGTCATTTTTTTGAGCGTATATTAAAGCTTTGTAGTAAGTAATTTCGGCAATACCCTTTTTATAATTTAAAGAATTAGATAGTTTTTCACTTTCTATAATATATTTAATAGCCCGGTCGTACTCGCTAATTTCATATAGGCCTTTAATGAGTTTTAAAGATGTTTCTACTTTAAGAGAGTCCTGTTCTTGGAAAGCTAATTCTAAGGCAAGACTATCTATATCATTAGTTTGCGAAAAACTAATGCATACAGTTAGCATTATTATGAAAGTAAATAATCTCCTCATTTATAACTTCAAATCATAACTACCCATAAAGCAAGTAAAAGGAGTCTTAAATTTTTGAGGAAAAGTAAGATTGCTTTAGTTGGTTATAATTACTTGTTAGTTTAAATTGTTTTATCCTAAAAAAAAGGATTAATAGCATTACCACGCAAAAGTTGAAAAAAGGATAATTAAAATCTAATTTCTGCGTTTTACTACCAATAAATTAGTTGAATGGAATCCCTGAAAATGGACTAAAAACCGACGAATAGATAAACGGTAAAAATCATGGAAAAAGAGCATTTTTATTGTATAAATTCTTCTGTATGCTTCTTGTTTTGAATATTTTTTTGTATGATAAGGGTTTTTATAGTTTTTATGCTAGAAGTAACTAAAAAAGCTCCTCCATTTGAGATTAATTATTCGTTGAATAAAATTAGTTGGAATTATAAATTTCAAAAGCAGGAAGTGCTTTAAAATTAAAATCAAATAAGCATTGGTTTTCCCAAGCACTTCCATTAGTAGAAGTTGTTACATTACCAGTAAAGGCGACCCAATCTGGTGCCCAATAACAAAAGCCTAAACCCTTATTATTCGGAATTTTTTTAATTATTGAAACCATCCATTCTAAATATGCTTTTTGCCCTTCTGGAGTGGCAGGAAATTCAGTGAGAATTTGGTTTTTGTCGCCTATATAATTAATGCTATTATCATTCCATTCTAATGTAAATCGGTAAGCAATTTCAACCATTAAAATGTCTTTATTAAAAGTTAGTGCTAACTCATTTATTTTAGATTGAACTAAACTTAAATCCTTAATTTGAAACTGTGGATAATAAGATAATCCAATGATATCAAACTCTAAATCAAAAGGCTTTCCTAGAGCATTTTTATAGGGGATATTATAAGATTCTAATTCTGACTGAAACGATAAATCCATGCCTTTATAAAAAACAGGTTCTGCTTCTGTTATGTTCTCATCATTAGTTGAAGAGCAACTAAAAATAAAACAAACAATAACAATAAAAATTAAATACTTCTTCATACCCCTCGAATATAATCAATTTCATAATAATTCGAAGTTATACTTGATTTAAAAATTCTATCTTTGCAGCCTTAAAAATGAGTAAAATGAGCCTTCAAGAAACGTTATCCAAATACGTAAAACAAGCTGTGAAATCAGTTTTTAGCATTGACTTAGAAACGGTTGAATTTCAAGCAACAAGGAAAGAATTCTCAGGAGATATTACTGTTGTTATTTTTCCAATGTTACGTTTTGTAAAAGGAAATCCTGTGCAAATTGGAGAAACTATTGGTAATTATTTAGTTGAGCATGTTAATCACGTAAAAGCATTTAATGTGGTTAAAGGTTTTTTGAATGTTGAAATAAGTGATGCTTACTATATCGAGTTTTTCAATGAAATAAAAGATGATATTAGATACGGTTTAGTTGCACCAAAAGCTGGAGAGAAAGCTGTTATGGTTGAGTATTCTTCACCTAACACAAACAAACCATTACATTTAGGACACGTAAGAAACAACCTTTTAGGGTATAGTGTTGCCGAAATTTTAAAAGCTTCAGGAAAGAAGGTTTACAAAACTCAAATTATTAATGATAGAGGTATTCATATTTGTAAAAGTATGTTGGCTTGGGAGAAATTCGGAAAGGGCGAGACGCCTGAATCAACTGGGTTGAAAGGTGATAAGTTAGTTGGGAATTACTATGTAAAATTCGATCAAGAATATAAGAAGGAAATTAAAAATTTGGTTTCAAAAGGTAGTTCAGAAGATGATGCAAAAAAGAATGCACCGTTGTTAATTGAAGCACAAAACATGCTTTTAAAATGGGAAGCTGGAGATAAAGAAGTGGTAGCACTTTGGAAAAAAATGAATGGCTGGGTTTATGATGGTTTTGGTGAAACGTACAAAAAATTAGGTGTTGATTTTGATACTTTATATTATGAAAGTAATACCTATTTATTAGGGAAAGAATTTGTTGCCGAAGGCTTAAAGTCGGGTGTTTTTGAAAAAGAAAAAGATGGTTCGGTTTGGTGTGATTTAACTGACGATGGATTGGATAAAAAAATAGTTCAACGTTCTGATGGTACTGCGGTTTACATGACTCAAGATATTGGTACTGCCATACAGCGTATTAAAGATTTTCCTGATGTTGGCGGAATGGTTTACACGGTAGGGAATGAGCAAGATTATCACTTTCAAGTGTTGTTTTTAATCTTGAAAAAACTTGGTTTCGAGTGGGCAAAAAATCTATATCATTTAAGTTATGGAATGGTTGATTTGCCAAGCGGAAAAATGAAAAGTAGAGAGGGAACTGTTGTTGATGCAGACGATTTAATTGACGACATGGCTTCTACAGCTGAAGAGATTTCAGAAGAATTGGGTAAACTTGATGGGTATTCCATTGAAGAAAAGAAAGCTCTTTACAAAACGATTGGTTTAGGTGCATTGAAATATTACATCTTAAAAGTAGATCCTAAAAAGCGTATTTTATTTGACCCAAAAGAATCCATCGATTTTCAAGGAAATACAGGGCCGTTCATCCAATATACCTATGCACGAATTCAATCTATTTTAAGAAAAGCAGATTTTGATTGGTCCATTAGCGTTGATGTACCATTGCATTCCAAAGAAAAGGAACTTTTAAAACAGTTGCAATTGTTCCCAGAAGTTGTTCAAAATGCTGCCGATAATCATAGTCCCGCATTAATAGCGAATTATACTTACGAATTGGTGAAATTATATAATTCCTTTTTCCAAAACGTTTCCATTTTTGGAGCTGATAATGGCACAGAAAAAACATTTAGGGTACAACTTTCTCATGTAGTTGCAATTACTATTAAAAATAGTTTCACATTACTTGGTATTCAGGTTCCAGAAAGGATGTAAATTTTATTTCTGCCCTTTTTTAAATCCATATAGGTTTTGGTGAATAAAATCTTTAGGAAATTTATCATCGCCTTTAAACCCAATTTCTACAGTTCCGCTGTCTTCAGGTATGTAATTGGTTTTAAAAATATAATCCCAAAGACTTAAGCTGATGCCATAATTAACACCATAAGTTCCTTTTGGCAAAACGTAGGCATGATGGTATAAATGCATCACAGGGTTATTGAAAATATACTTTAATGGTCCCCAAGTAATTTTAACGTTTGAGTGGTTTAAGTGGCCTATAGCTATGGCAATAAAATGCACTATGTAAGCCTGTTCGGGTTCAAAACCACCAAGAAGCATTACGCCAAAGGTTTTAAGTGGTTTATATAGAATATTTTCCATCCAATGGTATCTTAAATGCGCCGCAAATCCCATTTCTTTTACACTATGGTGTACTTTATGAAACTTCCATAAAAACCCAAATTTATGCAGTAAAACATGCGTAAACCATTGTACAAAATCAAGAATAATAAAGAAAACCAACAATTGTAACCAAGGTGCCCACTGAGCAATATCAAATAGTGCTATGCTTTTGGCAGTTATGTTGAATTCACCAAATAGCAATCCTAAAATCTTATAAATACCACTTATTACTATGGAGAATATGAAAAAATTAAAGTACATATAGAATGCATCCAGCCAAAAATCGCGTCTAAAAATGGATTGTTCTTTCCTCCATGGAAAGCCAATTTCTAAAAGCCAAACAAAAAGAGAGATAGCCGTAAGTCCCCAAAAATAATTTGTGTACCACGGAACCTCAAAAATTATAGATTTCCATGTCCAATTCAATGTTCCTGTAAAAGCACTTATAAATGCGTCTAAATATTTTTCCATTTTTAATCGTTTTATTATTTAATACTAATCACTTAGTTTATACCAATCTATATCTGTTAATACCATTCGTCTCCCTTTTGCAATCGGGGGATAATTTGTCACTAAATAGTTGACAATAACATCTTGATTTTTTCCTAAATCCCAAAGATTTTGAGTTTCCTGCATCCATTTAATCGTTTCATTCCACCGTTCAGTAGTCATTCGGTTTTGTGTGACTAATTTTGATGAATGACAATTAGTGCAATTATTAACAACGGTCATCAATCCATCGGCATCAACTAAACCAGTTCTAACATGAATCCCGTTTTCAATCCTGTCTTCATCAATTTCAACTGGAACCATAACAACAGTTTCTGGTTTTGAATTAAAATCAAAGAAACTTGGATTGATTGTATAATAAACTAATCCACCTCCAGTAATAACAAACAGACTAACCAAAATTATCAATAACCGATAAACTTTGCTTACTTGATTTCTGAACGTTTTTTCTTTGTCCATTTATTGTACTTTAATCGCAATTCTATGGCAGGCATTATTTAAATACCCTTTCGGGTTCCATCCTGGTAATAACATTGGTTGTGAAATTCCATTCGTGTCAGTTGCTTTAGCCCAAACCTCATAATAACCCGGTTTTGGAAAACTTACTGAAGCTGAGAAATGTTGCCATGCCAATCGATTACTAGGTTTTTCAATAGTGCATGTTTTCCAAGTAGAACCAAAATCAATTGAATATTCCATTTTAGAAACCTCAAGTTCTCCAGCCCAAGCATGTCCTCTAATATTTAGAAGTTCTCCGTTATTAATCATTGCCCCAGTTTTAGGATAAGTAATTAATGATTTTACAGGCATTGATTCAATAATGCACATGTCTTCATCTTTTACTTTTTCTCCTGGTGAAACTGGTTCACAAGGAATTCTATATGCGGTGCCAGTCATTTTTGGACCATCATGAATTTTATTTCGAACACTTATTTTATTCACCCATTTGCCAGAAACCGAAGCAGGCCATCCGCCTGCAACTAAACGCAACGGATATCCATGTACTAAAGGAATATCTTCACCATTCATTTTAAATGCTAAAATAGTTTCATCTTGTAGTGCTTTTGACATTGGACAACCTCTTGAAATAGGTTCTTTGTCAGGGTCCATACTTAAGTGCTTGTCTGTAGCGTGATAGCCAATATAAACGGCATCATTTTTTATGCCAACATCTTCTAAAATATCACTTAAACGAACACCCGTCCAAGATGCGCAATGTACGGCGCCAACTGTCCATTGGTTTCCTTTAGCAGGTGGGTCAAATTCACTACGACCATTGCCACCACATTCTAAAGTTAATTGATATGTATGGTGCTTAAACTTTGATTTTAATTCGGCTAGAGTGTATGTTTTTTTATTTTTAACAGATTCGCCCTCAATAGTTAATGACCATGATTTTGAGTCAATATCTTCAGGAACCAATCCATTATTTCTAATAAACATGCATGAATTTGGTGTAATTTTATCATCCAATAAATGAGCTTGCGCCTCAATATTCCAAGGTTTATCGTTTAGTACAATCATTTCCTTGTTCTTATTGAACATTTTAAAAGGGTCCGGGTCTTGTAGGGCCAATGGTGTGTAGCCTTTAAGCATTTGCGAACCAAAAACTAATTCTGTTCCTATTAGTGTAGCAAACGAACTTAATGTTGCTCTTTTTACAAAATCTCTTCTTTTCAATTTGGATAAAATTAATGGTTTCTAAAATAAACAACATCACAAATTACAAATTCAAAAACTCATGCTCTGTAACTAATGTTACAATTGCTTTAAAAATAAGTTTTCAAACTTTTACAGCTAATCAATATTAATGTTTTTCATTGAGTATTAAAATGATAAACATCAGTTTGTTAATGTAGTAATCAATCTGATGCATATCAGCTTATTATACTTTAAAAAGTAATATTATTGAATATGGTAATTAGCTTATGTAACAGATGTTACAAAAAAACGCTTATTGTCATGGTATATTAGCTTTTTCGTCAATCATTGGAGATGTATTAGGTATATATTTCAAAAAGTCTAAATACAATAATATACTACGGATTGGATGGTTAATTCAGAAGTTAAAAGATAATAAAAAAACAAATGAAAAGAGATTTCGAAACTAGTTTTACAGGGTGGTCTTTTATTGTAGCAGCATTGTTGTTATGGTTAGGCTGGGCATTTTCACCGCATCACATTGGTGAGTATATTGTTGCATCAGATTTTGCAGAAATTGGTAAGGATGTTTGGTACTGGATTTGGATGTATCGCATTCATATTTTTGGATGGGTAACCATGGGTATTGCTATGTTTGCTCTGGTTTCAATAACGGCACGTAAACCGTATCGCGTACTTGTTTTACCTGGGGCTGGAATGGTCATTATTGGAACGTTTACTTTGGCTATTGCCAATGCTTATTTTTATAATTTTGGAGCTTGGGGTGTTGGGCAAACAATGGGTAAGTCGGCAGCTGAAATTCAAGCGTTTGTTGATAATATTTTGTATACCAACCAGTACGTAACATGTTTTATACGATTTGGGCGTGTTTTTTCTGGAGTTGGATTAGTATTGCTAGGCGTTGCCTTATTTAAATGGAAAATAGTAAGTGTTTGGTTAGGTTGGTTTACAGCCATATTAGGATTGCTATCAATGGGCATTATTATGGGTATTCCTGATAACTATGAAATCTACAAACCAATGTTTCATGTAAAAGTTATATGGTTGGTAATGATGGGCATTATGATACTTAAGCAAGGGGTTAATATACCTGAATCAAAGGATTTATAGGCCAGACGATCGTTAGAATTGATATCAAGTGTAACGCATATTCCTTATCATAAAATCTCTTATTACCTTTTTTAAAAGTGTACTCTAAAACTAACATTTGGAGTGATTCCTAAAGACCTATTTTCAACAGGATTTATTTCATTGCTTTCGTCTAAAGTGTAGTATTTATTGATGATATTGCTTTTGTTTAGTATATTCCAAATAGAAGCTCCGATAGTCGCCCTAGTTGATTCAGAAATATTAAAAGCATAAGTTGCTGAACAGTCTGCGCGCAAATAATCATCTAATCTACTGCTGTTTGGTGAAGCGTAAGTGATAATATTGTCGTTTGAATCATCGTCAATAGCAGGTTTCGTATTTGGTATTCCAGAATGCCAATTTAATCCCGCTGCGAACTTAATTTTTCCAGATGTGTATGTGCTAGCAAAGGTTATAGCATGCGTAATATCTGAGTTGTTAGGGAATTTTTTACCATCATTTAAATTATCAAAAGTGTAGTTGTTATTGCTGTAAGAGTAAGAAACCCAACTACTCACAACATC
>NZ_JBATHX010000128.1:0-12064 GCF_049667265.1 Algibacter sp.
GCACCTGCTGTAATAAAACAGGATAAGGTAGAAATGTTAAAAGTATTTTTTCCATCGCCACCAGTACCAACAATATCGACCGCATTGAAATCGCTGAGGTTAATTGGTAAACAGAGTTCTAAAAGAGCGTCTCTAAAACCTCTTAACTCCTCTAGAGAAATACTTCGCATCATGAAAACAGAAAGGAAGCATGTAATTTGGCTGGGGTTATACATATTATTAGATATGTTAATTATAACCTGTTTTGCCTCCTCGGATGAGATGGTTTCGTGATTTATAAGTCTATTTAGTATGTTTTTCATATTCTTTAAAGTCCTTTAAAACAGAAATTTTGTCTTAATTATTTACCCAATTTTCAAGTATCTTCTTTCCTTCAGGAGTTAATACTGATTCAGGGTGATATTGAACACCTCTAACATCGTAAATTTTATGTCTTAATGACATCACTTGTCCGTTGGCATCAAAAGATGTGGCTTCTAAACAATCTGGTAAATTTGGATTTACAACCCAAGAATGGTATCGACCAACTTCTATATTTTTATCTAATCCTTTAAAAATATATTCGTCATTAACGCAAATATTCACATTTGTAGCAACGCCATGATAAACCTCATCTAAATTTATTAACGATCCTCCAAAAACTTCACCAATTGCTTGTTGTCCAAGACACACTCCTAAAATACTTTTTGTTGATGCATATCTTTCAATAATTGGTTTTAATAATCCTGCTTCATCAGGGATTCCTGGACCAGGAGATAAAACAATTTTATCAAATGGTTCAACATCTTCCAATGCTAATTTATCGTTTCTAACTACGGTTACATCACAGTTTAAATCTTCTAAATAATGCACAAGATTATATGTAAAACTGTCGTAATTATCTATTACTAATACTTTCTTCATCTTAAATATCTTCTGCTAATTTAATAGCTTTAGTTAATGCTCCTAGTTTATTGTAAACTTCTTGTAATTCGTTTTCTTGATTTGATTTTGAAACTAAACCTGCGCCCGCTTGCCAATTAAGTTTATAGTCTTTACTTAAAAACGTGCGAATCATAATCGCGTGATTAAAATTGCCATCAAAATCCATAAAACCAATAGCGCCACCGTAAAAACCACGGCTTGTTTTTTCGTAATCTTCAATAAGTTGCATAGCCCTGTGTTTAGGAGCACCACTTAAAGTTCCAGCAGGAAATGTATCTGCTACTACTTGCATGGTTGAGGTTTCCTTATGTTTTTGCCCAGTAACTTTACTCACCAAATGAATAACATGTGAGAAAAACTGAACTTCACGATAGGTTACCACTTTCACATCACTTCCATGACGACTTAAATCATTTCTTGCTAAATCAACAAGCATCACGTGTTCTGCATTTTCTTTGTCGTCCTTTTTAAGTTTTTCTGCTAAAATTTCATCTTTATTTTCGTCTCCAGTTCTTTTAAAAGTCCCAGCGATAGGATGGATTTCTGCTAAGCCATCATCTACAATAAGTTGCGCTTCAGGCGAGCTTCCAAATATTTTAAAATCGCCATAATCGAAATAGAATAGGTATGGCGACGGGTTTATACTTCTAAGAGCGCGATAGATGTTGAAATCATCACCAGTAAATTCTTGAGAAAACCGCCTTGATAATACCAATTGAAAAACATCTCCGCGTTGACAATGTTTCCTAGCAACTTCTACATGTTTTCTAAATTCATCATCGGTTAAATTTGATTTTATGTCACCTTTTGAACTGAAATTATATGAAGCAAAATTTTGAACATTAATCAATTTATCAATAGCATCAATATTATTGGGTACACCGTCATAACAATGAGCAAAAATATAAGCTTCATTCTTAAAATGATTTATGGCTATTATGTTTTGATAAACCGCATAGTACATGTCCGGAATAACAACAGAATCGTCTTTTTTGGTTATTTCAACATCCTCAAAATACCTTACAGCATCATAAGCGGTATATCCAAAAATACCATTATTTATAAATTTGAAATTTTCTTCAGACTTCGTGTCAAAGCGCTTTGTGAAATTATGGATTTCATCAGCAACATTAATTTCTTTTGTTATATTTAACGACGTTGAACTTCCATCTGGGAACGTTTCAGAAATCACCTCGTTTTCAACTTTTATTGTTGCAATAGGGTTGAAACAAATGTATGAGAAGTTTTTATGACTTCTGTGATAGTCGCCACTTTCTAGTAAAATGCTATTTGGGTATTTATCTCGTATTTTATAATAAACCGTAACAGGGGTAATCGTATCTGTTAGAATTTTTTTGTGATATGTATAAAGGCTGTATGTCTTCATCTATTTTGTTTTATTTTATTCTGAAACAATTTCAGAACAAAGAAAAAGGCTTGTCGTGAATGACAAGCCTTTTGAATATTTTAAGTTTTAAATATACTAGGGTTTTACTTCACGAAGATTAGTTTCGAAAGCTCCACCACCAAGTATTATTTAAAATTGTGTTCATTAATTTAAATTTAAGCATCAAATATAAAGATGAAAATTTTATTAACCAATTCTTTACTGGTTTTTTATATAAAAAAAACTACCATATTGCTATGGTAGTTCTTAGGGGGTTACTTAGGAATGAGAGAAATTTAGTCTGCTATTAACCGAATCTTTCCTAGTAACCTAATCAGTTCTTGAGCTTCATTTTCGGATAAAACTCCTGTTATTTGTTGCTCTGTGCTATCAATTAAAATGTCAATTTCCGTTAAGAAATTTAAGCCTAATGCGGTTATAGTTATGTCTATTTTTCGTTTATTGGCTTTATTAATTTTTTTTAATACTAAATCTTTTTTAATGAGTTTATCTATCAATCTTGTAGTATTGCTCATTTTATTAATCATGCGTTCCTGTACTGTTGCAAGTGAGGCTGCACTTCCTTTCTGCCCACGTAAAATTCGCAAAACATTAAATTGTTGTATCGATATACCATAAGGTTTTAAAACATCGTTAAATTTACTGTTAAGTAATCCGTAGGTAAATAAAATATTCACAACCACTTTCTTTGATAAAGGTAAATTTGAACTTACTTTTAGAATATTCTCTATACCCATCTTTCAATTGTTGTATATACAAATGTAAAAAAATATTATTACAAATGTGATTTCTATAAAAATTTGTTAAACTACAGGTAAACCATTCAAGTATTAATTATTTTTATCGTTATGAAGTTAAGTATGTTAATTGTTGCTGTTTTTTTAATGGCTAGTTGTGCTAAAAATAAGAAAACGACTGAAGGGCAAAAAGAGGTTGTAAAAGAAATTGTTGACACAGCAAATGTATTACCCGATTTAGAACTTGAAATTTATGATTTTAATGGTTTTGAAACTTTTTTAAACAAGAAAGATAATAAGATTCATGTTATTAATTTTTGGGCAACTTGGTGTGCCCCATGCGTAAAAGAGTTGCCTTATTTTGAACAGCTTAATGCTGAATATAAAAGCAAAAATGTTGAAGTCGTGTTGGTGAGTTTAGACTTTCCGCATTTGTATGATAAAAAATTGAAGCCTTTCATTAAAGAACGTGAATTGGCATCAAAAGTAATTGTTTTAGAGGATGCAGATATGAATACGTGGATACCTAAAGTAGATGAAAATTGGTCAGGCTCCATTCCAGCAACCATTATATACAAAAATGATAAAAAACAATTTTACGAACAATCATTCACTTTTGAAGAATTAGAAAATGAAATCAATAACTTTTAAACAATAAATTATGAAAAAGACAATCAAATTAATTCCAATTGCACTAATTATGCTTTTTATTAGTGCTTTTACGTTAAACAATTCAGCCGAAAAAGGTTATCAGATTGGCGATGTAGCTGAAGATTTTTCTCTAAAAAATATTGATGGAAACATGGTGTCTTTAGCAGATTATAAAGACGCTAAAGGTTTTATAGTAACATTTACATGTAATACTTGCCCATTTGCTGTAATGTATGAAGATAGAATACAAGCATTGAATGAAAAATACGCATCCAAAGGCTATCCTGTAATTGCTATTATGCCAAATAATACGGATGTAAAACCAGGTGACGCCCTACCAGAAATGAAAAAGAGAGCGGCAGAAAAAGGCTTTACGTTTCCGTATTTAATAGATGAAGGACAAAGGGTTTACCCAAAATTTGGTGCCACTAAAACGCCTCATATTTACATTCTTGAAAAAACTAAAAAAGGCAATATTGTAAAGTATATTGGAGCTATTGATGACAATCATTCTGATGCTTCCGCAGTTAAGGTTAAATTTGTTGAAAATGCAGTAAATGCCTTGTTAAATGGGAAAGAAGTAGAGCAAAAGGAAACTAAAGCTATTGGTTGTTCCATTAAAGTATAATTAAGCGTTAATTTAAAATTGAATGCTAAGTGTAATAGTTTGGATTTTTTTTCGTCTATAAATTTAGTTATATTAATTTCGCATAACATCAATATTTAAAATAAACATGGAAGATTTAACACAAGAAGAATGGGTAGAACAACTAGCAACAGATGAAAATGCAGTAGTTCTAGATGTAAGAACTGATGCTGAAGTAGCAGATGGGATTATTCAAAATGCCGTTCATTTAGATTTTTATAAAGGTCAGGAATTTGTTAATAACATTGAAGCCCTTGATAAAAGTAAAAACTATTATGTGTATTGTCGTTCAGGAAACAGAAGCGGACAAGCATGTAAACTTATGGAACAACTTGGCTTTGAAAATGCCTATAATCTTGAAGGAGGAATGTTGGCATGGACTGGAGATGTAGTTAGTTTAAAATCATAAATTGAAATGAAATCATTTCAACTCTTGGTCGCATCGGTTTTATTCAGTTTGATGGTTAGTTGTCAATCAAGTGATAACAAAAATGGCGTAAGAATAAGCCCAGAAATTTTTAACGATTCTATTTCTAACAATGAAACTCAAATAATTGATGTAAGAACGCCTAAGGAGTTTAAATTATATCATATTGAAGGAGCAGAAAATATTAATTATTACTCAGAAAAATTTGCAGATAGTGTGCGCTTACTAAATCCAAAAAAGGCTGTTTTTTTATATTGTCGGTCTGGAAAACGAAGTTCAGAAAGTGTTACTGTATTTAAAGAATTGGGATTCAAGAATATATATGATTTAGAAGGAGGAATTATAAACTGGACAAAAGAAGGTTATAAAGTAATATCAAATTAATTTAAGCTTTTTTGTAATAAATTAAACAGCTTTAACAGCAGTAATGCTCTTTTAACTACTTTTTAGGTACTTTACCTTTTTTATTTTTTATACCGTAATAGTTTTGTTTTTTTTGTAATAAAGTTTGCCATTATGTTATAAAAAACTTAATTTAATGGTTTGTTTTTAGAATTGATTCATTAATAGCATTTTAATTTAATTATAATATGGATAACGGTTTCATCATATTAGGTATTATTGCTCTATTATTTTTGAGCATGTATGGGTTCTCATATCTTTCTGTTTATAGAGAGAAGCAAAGCCAAAAAAAGAATCTACAAAAAGAATTAGAAAGGTCTGAATTAAGACGACAGGCTCGTGTCAAAAATCAAGAATTAATTGATGAAAGAGTTAAAAAATTTAGTGCAAGAAAAGAAGAAATTCAGCATGAATTGATGTTGTTAAAAAAGATGAAAGAAAAGCAAAAAGTAAGCTAGACTTATTACTCAAATATACAAAGCTCCTATGGTTTAAATCGTGGGAGTTTTTTTTATCATATAATTTAAATTGATAGTTAAAAATTAAAAATTTAAAGACTGTGAAGGTTTTGGTAAATATGCAACTGGTCATATAGGATTACAAGATCATTCGGATGTGGTGTGGTTTAAGAACATAAAGATTAAAGAACTTTAAAATCACTATTTACACTTAAAAAAAATTGATTACATAGTATACCAGAATATGGTATTTTGATAGATTGTTTGTTGACTAAAACCGTAAATAAAAGCCCTGTAAACTAAAAGTTTACAGGGCTTTTTTGTGGAGTCGGAGAGAATCGAACTCTCGTCCAAACAAGTAACCAAAGAGCTTTCTACACGTTTATTCTATTCTTGGGTTTTCGATTAAAAGCTGGTTACAGACAACCCACCTTTAACTTATCTTCTTAAGTTTCGTAAAAGCATCAAAGCGCTACTTAAACTATATTGACATTTACGATGCCTCAAAATGGAACGCCGTCAATCAAGGCTTTCCGGAGACATAAAGCTTGTACACCTTGTGTACCTAGGCCAATTCTACTATAATTCGAATTATGCAGCTAAAGCGTAGTTATTCTCGCCGTTTAAAATTTGGTCTAGCCTTTTACGTGTTTCAATGCCATTACACGACGTGCTTACCGTTCAATTAATCTCGCTGTCAAAACCAGTCGACCCCGTTTTTATTAATAAAATAGTAAATTTTTAATTTGGGCGTTACCCTAAAGGGTCAGGCTCTCGGCAGTCGCTTTTTTGTGTTGCATAGGTGCAACAACACAAAAAGAGCTTCAACAATGCCTCCATCCCTAACGCGGGCAGCAAAGGTATTAAAAAACTTTGTTTACCACTTCAAATCTATTACTTTTAGTTCAAAATTTGTACCAAAGCAAATTCGTGTCAGTAAAAAAACAAATCCTATGAAATTCGCCATCATAAAAGAACGTAAAAATCCGCCAGATCGTCGCGTCGTATTTTCACCATCAAAATTAGCAGAAGCTAAAAAGCAATTTCCAGAAGCCACTTTTAAAGTGGAAGCTTCAGATATTCGCGTGTTTCCAGATAATCAATACAAAGCTGCCGGGTTTGAAGTTACCAATAATGTTTCAGATGGCGATGTTATGATTGGTGTAAAGGAAGTACCTATAGATGCCTTAATTCCAAACAAAAAATACTTTTTCTTTTCACACACCATAAAAAAACAACCTTATAATAGAAAATTACTAAAGGCTATTTTAGAAAAAAATATAGAGCTTTACGACCACGAAACAATTGTAAACGAAAAGGGATTCCGACTTATAGGTTTCGGTCGTTATGCTGGCATCGTTGGGGCGTACAATGGATTCCGAGCATGGGGATTAAAATATAATTCTTGGAGTTTGCCAAAAGCAGGACCTCTGCCAAATCAAGCTGCTCTAATTTCAGAATTACATAAAATTAAACTTCCTAACATTAAAATATTACTAACAGGCAGCGGAAAAGTAGCAAACGGGTCACAAGAAATGCTGGATGCCATGCATATAAAAAGTGTATCGGTTCCAGATTATTTATCCAAGACGTTTAGTGAACCAGTTTATTGTAAAATTGATGTCCTTGACTATAACAAGCGCAAAGACGGAAAGGTTAAAGATAATTTCGATTTTTTCAATAACCCAAAGGATTATGATTCTAATTTTATGCGTTTCGCCAAAGTGACAGATTATTTTATTGCAGGTCATTTTTATGGTGATGGTGCGCCATATTTATATACCAGAGCCGATGTAAAATCTCCAGATTTCAATATCAAAGTAGTAGCAGATGTAAGTTGCGATGTTGATGGGCCAGTAGCAACCACATTAAAAGCATCAACCATCGCAGACCCTATTTATGGCTACGACCCACAAACCGAAAAAGAAATAGATTATAAAAACGATAATGCCATAACGGTTATGGCAGTCGATAATTTACCTTGTGAACTCCCAAAAGATGCCAGTGAAGGTTTTGGCGATATGTTTTTAAAACATGTTATTCCTGCTTTTTTTAACAATGATGCAGACGGTATTTTACACCGAGCCCTAATTACCAAAAACGGGAAACTAACAGAAAAATTCTCCTATTTACAAGATTATGTAGATGGAATCTAATATTTTTACAGTAAATTTTAATTCTATTTATTATTAAAACAGCTTTAGTAACAGGAGCAGCTTCAGGATTAGGCTATGAGTTAGCACTTTTATTAGCCAAGGATGCTTTTAAGTTAATTTTAGTAGATGTTGATGCCGAAAATTTAGAAAAAACTAAAACCGAAATAGTTCAAAATTTTAATATTGAAGTTGTTGCGTTAGTTAAAGATTTAAGCCTTCCTAGTATTGCTCAAGATATTATAGATGACATAGATAACACGCCAATAGATGTATTAATAAACAATGCTGGTTTCGGATTGTTTGGGTCGTTTTCAGAAACCGATTGGGAGCGCGAATCAGCCATGTTACATGTACATATTTTAACCACAACTCATTTAACCAAATTGGTGTTAGAAGGTATGATTAAACGTGGTTCAGGACAAATATTAAACATGTCGTCGTTAGCGGCTTTTCAGCCTGGGCCTTTAATGTCAATTTATTACGCTTCAAAAAGTTTTATGTTGTCGTTTTCTGAGGCAATAGCAAACGAGCTTAAAGGTACAGGGGTTACCGTAACGGCTTTGTGTCCAGGACCTACAAAAACATCTTTTCAAAATACGGTTTCAGAAAACACCTGCGATAACAAAATTAAATTCAATATGGCCTGTGCTAAAGAAGTGGCACTTTATGGATATAAAGCCATGATTAAAGGTAAAACCTATGCAATTCCTGGTAGATTTAATAAGTTATTAGCAACCATCCCGAGGTTTATTTCACGAAACGCAGCAACTACTATAGTCAGAAGAATTCAGGCAAAAAATAGGGAAGATTAAACTTCAATTTAAAATCAATTTTTAAATTCTTCGAGCCATTTTAAAGGGATACTCTACAATAATTACTGTAATGATACCAAGTGAATATGCTACCAAATCGGATATTTCGAAAGTACTTCCTAAAATGAGATTTGCCAAACGGTTTTTTTGTAAATTAAATAGTGCGAGATAATTAGTAAGTTGTAAAAACTCTACAATAAAAGCTATAGCTAAAACTGCAATGGCAATTTTAAAATGATGCCCTTCCATAAAGCTTTTAAAAAAACAGTACAGTAAAATGACACATAAATAATCGCCAACTGTGTGCCTAATAAAGCCTGTTTTTAGGTAGATGGCTATTAGCGCTTCTATGGTAAATAGAAGTAGAGTTAATAATAGGTATGTTTTACTTAGTTTCATAAGGTTTCAATTAGTAAATAAAAATACAAAAGGGCTACTGGGATATTAAGTAAAATAATTCCGCAGGTTTTAAAGAGTTCGAGTTTTTGATTGTTATTACCTAGTAAATGAAATACCAATATAATTAGCGAGATGGTATTGACTATTATTGCAATAATTATAAAAATAACTCCTGCGTATATAAAGGCTAATGAATTGGTGAAATATGTTAGTTGTATAACAAAAAATATAGTGCCAATCATAAAGCTTAAAAGCGCTATGGTTTTACTTGTTGTAATTAAATTATTCATCGTGATATATTGCGTTAGTGATTGAAGCGGCATCCTTTTTTGAGGAACGAGAAAAAGATATAGCGGAAAGCACGACCCCCGATTTTTTATCGGGGGAAACGCCCACCTATTTAACCAATAAAATTAACCGTTGTTCCAATCTATTTTTCTAGATACATACATAACACTTGTTAAAATTAAAAACAGACCAATACTACCAACTAAAAGGGCATAGTTTTCTAACTGAATAATAACGTAAATAAAGGTGTATAACGCTGTTAATGACAACCCTATAAATAATGGGAATTTAAATGTTTTTAATATGGATTTTGAATATAATGTGATGAGCGCAATAACTGATATTCCAGCTATTAAATAGGCTTTTAGAAAGTTGCTATGTTCTGATATAGATACTAAAAGCGTGTAAAACATGGTTAGTGCTAAACCAATCATTAAATATTGAAACGGATGAATGTTTATTTTGCTTAACGTTTGGATTAAGAAGAATACTAAAAAGGTTAGCCCTATAACAAGGAACCCGTATTTTGCCGAGCGTTCGCTTTTTTGGTACTCATCAACAGGAATCATGAAATTCACACCAAAGGCAAATTCTTTTAAGTCGGGGATGCCGTTGTAATGTTCTTGTGAGAAGGGTCTGTTTAAATCAAGTATTTTCCATTTTGCATGAAAGCCATCTTTATTAATTTTGTCGTCATTAAAAGGGAGGAATTCTCCAAAAAAGTTGGCGGTTTGCCAGTTTGAGGTAATTTCGGCTTCGGTTTGTTTCCCTGTTGGAATGAAACGAATTTGCTCGCTTCCCTTTATATTAAAATTGATATTGAAACTTAATGGTTTTTGAAATAATAACTGATTTTTGTTAAGCGTTTTTGTTTCTAAAGTGTGTAGAACTAATTGATTGGTATTATAGTTTTTTTTGCCATTGTATTTTGATGTGAGTTCATAATTTGTACTATCTAAATTTAGGTTTGCTTCGTTAACACCTTTTACGTTTGATGACTGAATAATTATTTTTGCTTTGTCCCAAAGGATATCTTTATCATTAATATCAATATCGCTAAATACAGGTTTTGTGAAGGCTCCAGTAATATTCATTTTACTATTATATACAGCAGTTGTATAGATGCCTCGTTTTTTTTCTTCAGGATTTATTGTTGAATTAATGTTGAGTTTTTCCGGGAAGAAATAAGCGTTTTTTATGTCTTCTATGGTTTCGGTATAAACCGCTTTTGTTTTTTTATCAGTTACGGTTTTCTCTTGGTAGGTTTTGTAAGGAACTTTTAGAATTGGACCGTAAATAAGGACTTCATTTCCCCATTGTTGGTTTATTTCATTGATAACTTGGGTTTGTCTATGAGAACGCTCGCGAATAAGGTCTTGAATAAAAAATAAGGGTATTAATAATACGAAGGATAAAAAGCCAACTATGAGCATTCTTGCTGTGATAGATGTTTTTAGCCAGTTTCCGAATTTGTTTTGCTGAGGATTGTTTGATGCTTCCATAATTGATTGTTTAAAGTACTTTGAAATTCAAAGTAAATGATTAAAAAAATATCTATTGTTTGTTAATTAATTTTTCAAGTGCTTCAATATGTTTTTGAAATGCTGCCCTACCTAGTTTTGTTGCAGCATAACGCGTGTTTGGTTTTCTTCCAATAAACTGCTTTTCTACATTTATATAGGCTTCTTTTTCAAGTGCTTTTGTGTGGCTTGCCAAATTTCCATCCGTTGCCCCTAAAAGTTCTTTTAGCATATTAAAATCGGCATATTCATTCACCATTAAAATAGACATAATGCCTAATCTAACCCTATGATCGAATGCTTTATTTATGTTGTTTATAATGCTCATTTTTTCTTTTTAACTTCCAGCTAGCGGCGAACCAAAAATGCCAACGGCGAGTTCAGCCCATAACAATACTAGAAGGACAATTATTATTGAAATTATTATGATCCGATGACTAGTTTTTGTGAATTTTTTTAAAAAGAATTCCATACTAATTCCTGCGCCAAAAAGTAAAATTGCTGCTGCAATAAAATCTCCTAAAGTCCAATTAACCTCGTCTGTAAACTGCATCGATATTAACGGGATTAAAAGTAATGCAATAATACAAATGCTGATAGTTTTTAATCTTTTGCTAATGGTAATCATTATTTATCATATTTAAAGTGCATCCAAGAACCATAGATAATGTGCATAAATCCAAAACCAATAACCCAAAGCCAAAATCCATAACCAGGAAATAACGCCGCAATTAAACCTAAAACAATTTCGATAAATCCTAAATAACGAATATCACCAAGGCTATATTTTGATGCATTAACCAAGGCTAAACCGTAAAATATTAGCATCAATCCACCAGATTGACCATATTTTCCTTGGCTTAAAATGATTAAGATATAGGTGCCACCAGTTATTAAAGGAATTAAAAAATTATAAACTAATCGCTTTGATGTGGCATCCCAGATTTTCTCGTCATGTTTTTTTGCTTTTTGAGTAGTTAATAGAATACCTGTAACAATGCTTAAAAAGGCAACCATCATTAATATTAGCAGGCATAATCTGAAAATTTGGCCGTCTAATATTAATACGCCGTTACTATAGGTTGAAACCAGCCAATAAGCAACAGTAGCTCCAACTAAAGCATAAATACCAGCAAGTATTCCTGATAATCCACTAAGCGATATAAAGCGAGATGATTTGTTCATCATATCTTTAATATCACTAATGTCTTTTAAATAATCTTTTGATTCCATATA
>NZ_JBATHX010000129.1:0-2031 GCF_049667265.1 Algibacter sp.
CTAATAATTTGATTAATATTTCTACAGTTAAGAAAATCGTTAAAGCTGAAATTGCAAATATTACAGGGAAATCTATAACATCTATGAGTAATCCTTCTCAAGGTTTAAAAACCATTAATGTATCAAACCTGGCTAACGGTATGTATTTTTTAAGACTTTCAGGCGAAGAGAATGAAAGAAAAACGATTAAACTTATTAAAGATTAAATTTTAGCTCTAGTTTGTAATAAAGGTCAAAGGATTTATTTCTTCTGACCTTTTGTTTGTTATGAATTGAACAGTAATTTTTGCTATTTATAGTATTGCTTATAATACCAAAAAAGCTAAACATCCTTTACCGATATAATTTTAACCGGACAAGCCTTGGCTGCATTATCGCAAGATTCAAGAATCAAATAATCATTAGATTTTAATGTGAAAAAGCCTTTTTTTTCTTTTGAATGTAGCAACACCGATTTCCCATCTTTTTTAGACATTTGAAACTGGCTTGGCGCTAATTCAACGCAATAGTTACAGCCAATACATTTGTTACGTTGTAATGTTATAACAACCATTAAGCTTCTACTTTATTTTCAACAATTTTATAAAGCTTGTCTGATTGACGGATTCTAAACGGCAGTTTTATGGTTACCATATCGCCTTTTACACCTTCTGATAGTTTTTGATCGTTAACTAAAAACTCTTCAACAGTTAACTCTTTAGCTCCCGTGGTTGGTCCAGTTATTAATATAGTATCGCCAATGTTAATATCGTAAGCTTCAATTTTAAATTCGCCAACCATAGCTTTCGGAAAAAAATGCGTGCCTTTACCAATATACACTTTCTTTTGTGTGGCATGAGATCCTGAACCTTTACTCCATTCACCAAGTTTTTGTCCTAAATAATAACCACTCCAAAATCCTCTGTTATAAACCGTTTCTAGAGTTTGCATCCAAGAAATAACTTCTTTTTTACTATAGGTACCATTTTCAATACTATCAATAGCTTCGCGATAGCATTTTATAACTTTGGCAACATATTCAGGCGCTCTTCCGCGTCCTTCAATTTTTAAAACTTTAATACCAGCATCAACAACTTCATCTAAAAAATCGATGGTACATAAATCTTTTGGAGACATAATATACTCGTTATCTAGCTCCATTTCAAAACCAGTTTCTTGATCTATAACGGTATATTTTTTTCTACAATTTTGCTTGCAGGCGCCTCTATTGGCCGATGAGTTTTGAGAATGCAAACTCATATAACATTTACCAGATACGGCCATACATAATGCGCCATGACCAAAGATCTCTATCTCTACATGTTTCCCAGAAGGCCCTTTTATTTGTTCTTTTTCAATCTGCTCGGTTATCTTTTTAACTTGGCGCAAACTTAACTCACGGCTTAGCACCATGGTATCGGCAAATAGGGCGTAAAATTTAACCGTTTCAATGTTGGTTATATTTATTTGAGTTGAAATATGCACTTCCATACCAACTTCTCTAGCCGAAGCAATTACTGCCTGATCCATGGCTATTACAGCTGTAATGTCGGCTTCTTTAGCTTGTTTTATCAATGTTTTTACAATCGATAAATCATGATCGTAAATAATAGTATTTAATGTTAAATACGTTCTAACATTTTTAGCTTTACAACGGTTTGAAATCTCTTGTAAATCGTCGAGTGTAAAATTTATAGATGCTCTTGCTCGCATATTTAATTGCTCAACTCCAAAATAAATGGAATCTGCGCCATTATCTAAAGCAGCTTGAAGTGACTCAAAATTACCAGCAGGCGCCATTAATTCTATCTTTTGCATAATCTCTGCTTTATATTTTATCTACTTTTAAAGTCTCAAAAATATTCCTCAAGTCTTTTTTATATGGCAAATGGTCTGCTCTCCCTTTTTTGAAAATATCATTGCTATTTCCTTGTCCTTTTCTTAGTGCTTTCTGTTCTTCAAAAGGTAAAGCATGAATCTCTTTACAATTAGTAGAACAACAATGGTTCATTTCTTCTTTACACTTGTCACATTGTATAAATAGTAAATGGC
>NZ_JBATHX010000130.1:0-4030 GCF_049667265.1 Algibacter sp.
AACGGATTAAACCAAAAAAGAATTCGCAAGAGTTCAAAAAACAATAAATCTAACGTATGGTTTTGCTTTACATGAACCATTTCATGTTTTAAAATGGCAGTTCTTTCATCATTTTTAAAGTCCTCTCCTAAAAAAATATAATTAAAAAAGGAAAACGCCAATTTGCTCTTTAACAAACTAATAATAAACACATTGTCTAATTTCTGTTTTGGGTTTTTATAGAGCAAAATCGCCAATTTCGCCAATTTAAAAGCTAATAATAGCGTGGCTAATCCAACTCCTAAATAAAAAACGAACTCCCAAGACCAAAATGAATTCCCTTCTAATAAACTCAGGTTTAATTCAACAGGATGTATCTCTGGCTGATTCGTATTTCCAATAAAAACTTCAGGTAGGTTTATAATATAGTCTTGCGAAATAAAATTTTTAAAACTATTTATTTTTATAAATGGAATTATTAGTGAAAGCATGGCTGTTACTAATAAATAAGCTCTATTCCAGTTAAAGAATGTTTCCTTTTTTAAAAACACATCATATATGATTAAAAAGAATAACTGAAAGGCTATGGTTTGGATGATATAATGAAACATAATTACGACTGTTTTTTATTAATTTCATTTAGCACAGACTCTAAGTCTTTAATATTCATATCGTTTTTCTTGACAAAAAATGATACCATACTTTTAAAAGATCCTTGAAAATAATTATCAACCAGCTTGTTTATGGATTGATTACTATAATCCTGTTTCTCCATTAATGGAAAATACACATGTCCTTTACCTTCTTTTTCATAATCTACAATCCCTTTACTTTCAAGAATTCTAACAATTGTAGAAACCGTATTGTAAGCTGGTTTTGGCTCTGGAAACTCTTCAATTATGGTTTTAACATTGGCTTTTTTTAGTTGCCAAAGTATCTGCATAATATCCTCTTCTGCCTTTGTAAGTTGTTTCATGAGTAAAAAATTAAATTATTCAACTAATCTTTTAGTTATACAAATATAACTAAAAATTTAGTTCAAACTAATTTTTTAGTTTAAAAATGTAACATTTGGCATGATTTTTAGTCTAAACAGTATATAATACCAAATAACTTAAACATTTTTATGGATACTATTTTAATTATCATTGCCGGTTTTGTAATGCTTTTAGGCATTTTTGGCAGCTTTTTACCTGTTTTACCAGGACCTCTTACAAGTTGGCTTGGACTTTTGGTGCTTCATTTTACCGATGCCATACCCATAGACAAAACATTTCTAATCATAACATTCGTAATTGCCATATTTATTTGGATTCTTGATTATATTATTCCGGCCATAGGAACAAAACGTTTTGGCGGCAGTAAATACGGCATGATAGGAACTACTATTGGGCTTATTGTTGGTTTAATTGCCCCAATTCCTGGAGGTATAATAATTGGGCCTTTTATTGGCGCATTAATTGGAGAACTCATAAATAAAAATGATACTAAAACGGCAACCAGAGCTGCTTTTGGATCATTCATAGGATTTTTAACATCAACTTTTATAAAGTTTGTTGTTGCGATAATCTACCTTGGATTATTCATCGGAATATTATGGGATTATCGGGAAGTTTTATTTTAGTTTCCAGCTATAACGGAAATCACGAAACTAAGTATAGAGGCATTTCTTTTAAATTTTAAAAAGAAGAAACCCTGTGGGTCTCTCACCTCCACAGGGTTTATGTAAATTGCTATTATCAACAAAAAAATTGAGGGATTAATTAATTTTTGAAGTGTTGATAAGACAAATATAATTAGAACTATTGACTTCCAACTGCGGAAAACCCACACTTGAACTGCGGGCTCACGGTAGAAACCAGCTATAGCAACGGTTTCGAGCGGAAAAAAAAGGTGATTTTTTTAATAAAAATCACCTTTTTAGTTATATGTAATCCTTTAGCTATACAAATCCCTTTTTTCTAGCTTCTTGAAGCAACGTCTCATCTTGGCCATCTTGTATCTCAAAAATTTCTCGTAGATTTTTTTTCCTTTTTTCAATGGCACTTAAAGATATGTCGAGGTGTGTGGCCAAATTTTTTGTTTTAACGCCTTGCGATAATAAGTGTAGAATTTTTCTGTTTTTATCATCAATTACAATATCGGTTGCAATTGTTTTTCTTATATGACTATTTACAGTACCACTATAAAATGGCGGGTTATTTAATACCGCTTGAAAGGCACTTGCTAATTCTTTAGAGGTTAAATCACTTTTAATCAAAAAGCCTTCAGGGTCTATAGTTTTTATAATATTATGAATTCTAAAAGACTCATTAAACATAGTTAAAATGATGATTTTTGCATTTGGCAAAACCTTTCTTGCATATTCAGCTAGATCTTCACCCGAACTCATTGAACCATCCGATGACGGTGGTAAACTAATATCCACAAATAAAACATTATACGGTACTTCTCTTAAAACTGACTTATCCATAAACACAATCGCTTCATCACAATTGTTTGCAATATCTATTTCTAATTCTTGATTGTCCTTTTTAGTAAATAGCAATGTGTTTTGATACCCCTCAATAATCATGGGGTGGTCATCAATCATAAGTATTTTAATTTTTTCAATCATAATTTGGTGTTAGGGAGTTGGAGTTGGTACTTCTATAATGACTTTTGTTCCTGCATTTATATGAGAGGTTATTGCAATTGAGCCGTTTATTTCCTTTATTCTGGAATTCATGTTTTTTAAACCAATTCCAGATTTCGCTTTAGAAACATCAAAACCAACACCATCATCTTCAATGGTTAAGCAAATTACACTATTTTTTAAATTAAAACTAATATTTACTTTTGATGCCTGGGCGTGTTTGTAAATATTGTGAAGCGTTTCTTGGATAATTCTATAAATATGAATTTTCTTTTTATTTGAAACAGAATCCCAATGTATGTCATCATCTTGCTTTAACTCATAATCAAGTTGATAAGCCAAGGTTTGTGTTTCTACAAGTGTTTTAATAATATCAATAAAGCCTGACCCTGAAATAAAATCGGTATTTAATTCATGTGATACTTTTCTAATATCCTCCTCTATCGTTTTAAGCTCATTTATGTATTGTTCTCGGGTATTAATGGCCTCAAGGCTGCTACTCATGTTTAAGCTATCTAAACTTAACCTAGTACCGAATAAACGCCCTAAGACGCCATCATGCAATTCTTCAGAAATGCGCTTTTTCTCTAAAGCTCTAGCTTCTTCAATACTTTCGTTTTGAGATAACATGAGGTTATAAATTTCTTCGTTGGCCTCTTGTTGCTTTTGGACAAATTCTAATTCTTTATTCTTATTTCTTTGTGATATTACAAGGTACAAAAGAAAGGAAGCTAAGATTAATACTATTGAAATTATTAATAGCCATAAACGTTCTTTAGTTATTTTGATGTTTTCTTGTTCAATTTTATTAGTTTCAAATCGTATTCTTGCAAATTTATCGCGTTTCAGTCTTTCACTTTTTTGTAAACTGTCGCTCAGTTTAATATAATCATTCAAAAACTTATTAGAAACTGAGCCGCTTTCTATTTTCGAAATCAGTAATAATGATTTTAACAAGTCATCATTATTGTAAACCTTAGAAAGGTTTTTAGCCTTATAAGCATAATATTTAGCAGAGTCCTTTTGATTTCTATCATTGTAATATTCAGCTAAATGCTGATTTATAATTATCGAGTTATAAGAATCATTAATACTATCACAAATTTTTAAAGCTTTAAGATACAACCCAGGTAATTTCTCAAAGTTCTTTGACAGATATAATGTATTAGCATAATTTCCAAGAGCTAGAACATGAACATCTGCGTAATTATTTATTAATTTCTTATTTGCTAAAATCTGTTCGTATTTTTCTAAAGCTATTTTAAATTGTCCTGAATTTTTATAGGTAAAAGCAATATTATTTTCAGATAAACCAATACTTCTTTCGAAATCGCCTTCTAACCCTCTCTTTAAGTCAAGGGCTCTGTTATAATAGTTAATAGATTCTTCAAACTGCTCTAATTCATTAAAAACAAT
>NZ_JBATHX010000131.1:0-26614 GCF_049667265.1 Algibacter sp.
CGAATGATAACAGGAATTTTACTAAAATAGTCATCACTACAATGGCAATTCCGTAAGACATATAACTACCTAGAAAACCAAATAAAGGCATGAAAATGTAACGGTTTATCCAACCAAAAAGTCCCCAACCAAATGGCACTAATTCATCTAGATTTCTGTCGTATTTATTAAGTACTTTAAAATCACTTGGCCCGTAATACCAATCCATAGACTGATTGAATTCGCCGCCTTGTAATTCTATAGGAATTGTAGTTGCAAAATTTTTAGTAAATACGGTATCAATGGCCTCATCTTTTACTAAATTTTCAACTTTAACCTTTACATTTTTAAATTTGTTATCGGTTAATAATACCGAAGAAAAGAAATGTTGCTTATAACCAACCCAAGCTACATCTTCAATATCGTCTTCTCCATCTCTTGTATAATCTGCTTTTCCATCTTCATAATCATAATGTGTATCGGTATATCTGTTTTCATAAGAAATACTTTTAGCATGACGGAAACCTTTTAAATTCCAATCTAAATTAATAGCTTGAGAGCTGTTAACAATATTGCTTAAACCTTGCGAACGGATAGCAAAATCTATCATATAATCGCCTTCTTTAAGCTCGTAACGATATTCTAAAAACTGACTTTCTGAAACTTTAAGTTTCATAGAAATAACTGTTACATCACCATTTTTAGTCACTTGAGGTACAAATGGTAAGTCTTTAGTATTTAGAATTCGGCTATCTGTTGTTCCAAAATTAATATTGAAAGAGGCATTATTATCCTTAATCATGTAGATTGGAATAGAATCGTAATCCACAAATTGCTTCAATCTAACTTCAGAAAGATATCCACCTTTATTACTAAACTTCAATGCTAATAAATCACTTTCAACAACGGTTTCTTTATCATTAGACTGTGTGGCAGAAAAAGCAAAGGCACCTAATTTATTTTTTAGTTGAATCATTTGAAGCGAATCAACTCCTGAACCTACAGCATAATCCTCAGCAGTAGTCACTAAGGTTTCTTCTTGCGCTTTAGTATTTTGTTCAGCTATAACTTGTTCTTGTTTTGCCTTTTCTTGAGCTTCTAATTCTTCTGGCGTAGGTTGATTTTGCCAAAGCATGTATGCTAAAATTCCGAAAATAAGCACGAAGCCAATTATCGAATTAATGTCTAATTTTTTTTCTTCCATGTGTTATTCTTAGTTGGTAGATTGTTTGTTCTTTGATTTTATAATATTTTCATTGGAATGAAAAATAGGTATCAAATAGCAATCCAATCTTACTTATGTGCCATACTGGCATTATTTTTCTTTTTCTTATGGGTTAATGAAGCTTTAACAAATGCCACAAATAAGGGATGAGGATTAGCTACAGTACTTTTATATTCTGGGTGGTATTGCACACCAACAAACCAAGGATGCTCAGGAATTTCAATAATCTCAACAAGTCCTGTGTCTGGATTTAATCCTGTTGCAATCATGCCAGCAGCTTCAATTTGTTTTTTGTAATCACTATTAAATTCGTAACGGTGTCTGTGACGTTCAGTAATACTTTCAGCTTTGTAAATATCACGTACTTTACTTCCCATTTTCAAATCGCAAGCCCAAGCACCTAAACGCATGGTTCCACCTTTATCGGTAATGCTTTTTTGATCCTCCATTAAACCAATAACAGGATTTTTAGTACTAGAATTCATTTCGGTTGAATCAGCATCTTTAATTCCAAGTACGTTTCTAGCGAATTCAATAACTGCCATTTGCATCCCTAAACAAATGCCGAAAAAAGGCACCTTGTTTTCTCTTACATACTGGACCGCATCTATTTTACCATCAATACCACGCTCACCAAAACCAGGCGCCACCAAAACACCATCAAGATGCCCTAGCTTTAATTTTGCGTTGTCTTTATTTATATATTCTGAATGAACCGATTCAATATTTACTTTAACTTCATTTACAGCACCGGCATGAATAAAGGATTCTAAAATAGACTTATAAGAATCTTGTAACTCGACATACTTTCCAATTAAACCAATAGTAATTTCAGTTTTTGGGTTTTTATGACGATGTACAAATTCATTCCATTGATCGATATCTGGTTTTGTACTTTTTAAATTTAATTTTTGAAGTACTACTTTATCTAAGCCTTCTTCTAGCATTAAATTTGGTACATCGTAAATGGTAGATGCATCAATAGATTGAATGACAGCTTCCTGTTTAACATTACAAAATAATGCTAATTTTTGACGTAAATCTATTGGCAAATCATGCTCTGTTCTACATACCAAAATATCAGCTTGTACCCCACTTTCCATGAGTGTTTTTACACTATGCTGAGTAGGTTTTGTTTTTAATTCGCCAGCAGCTGATAAATATGGCACCAATGTTAAATGAATAACAATACCATTATTTTCGCCTAAATCCCATCGTAGTTGACGAACAGCTTCTATATAAGGAAGCGACTCAATATCACCAACAGTTCCTCCAATTTCAGTAATTACAATATCATAATCTCCAGATTTTCCAAGTATTTGAATACGCTCTTTTATCTCATTAGTAATATGAGGAACTACTTGAACCGTTTTTCCTAGAAACTCACCTCGGCGTTCTTTTTCAATAACACTTTGGTAAATTCTACCGGTAGTTACGTTGTTTGCCTGACTTGTTGGTCGGTTTAAAAAACGCTCGTAATGACCTAAATCTAAATCGGTTTCCGCACCATCTTCCGTTACATAACATTCGCCATGTTCGTAAGGATTTAAAGTTCCCGGATCTACATTTATATATGGATCTAATTTTTGAATTGTTACTCTGTAACCTTGTGCTTGGAGTAGTTTAGCAAGAGATGCTGCTATGATACCTTTTCCTAAGGAAGATGTAACCCCACCGGTTACAAATATGTATTTTGTTGTAGTTGTCATGTTGCGCTTATAAACGCAGGCAAATTTACAAAATTAAAATAGTTATTTAAGCGGGACTTGTTAACAATTTTAAAAGCATTTTTTTTATGGCTGTTTACGGAAGAAATCATTGACTTTGAAGAAAAATCTACTAAGTTTGTTAACGACTGATAAAAGTTCTTAAACCGACTTCAATTCAATTAAGTTAGCAAAATACTCAAACCTCCAAAACTTCTTCTTCTTTTTTCTGAAACACATAGGTTAAAACCCACATAATTGTAAAGGTTGGAATAATATCAAGCCCAGGGATAATTTCTTCAATAAAAGAAATCACACCTGCAATTTTACCTTTTTTGCCTTTATACATTTTACTCATTAAATATCCAGAGGCTGGCGCCCAAATAACATCGAAAATTGTGAAGCTGAGCATACCAATAGCGTCAAACACAAGACTTAACGCGAGTTTTTTATATTTACTTAAGTTTTCTAAATTCATTGTTGTTTTTTATTAAGAATATAACAAGAAACATACCAAGTTTAGTAACAGATTACTTCCCTATTAGTTTTAAAAACTCATTTCTGGTTTCTATTTTTTCAAACTGCCCTCTAAATCCCGAAGTTGTAGTAGTCGAGTTTTGTTTTTGTACACCACGCATCATCATACACATATGCGATGCCTCAATCACTACTGCAACACCTTGCGGTTTTAATGTATCATTTATACAGTCTAAAATTTGTTCGGTTAAACGCTCTTGAACTTGCAATCGCCTTGCAAAAACATCAACAATTCTAGGTAATTTACTTAACCCAACAATTTGCCCATTTGGTATGTAAGCAATATGAACTTTTCCAAAAAATGGTAAAATATGATGTTCGCAAAGCGAGTATAATTCAATATCCTTTACAATTACCATTTCGTTATAAGATTCCTTAAACATAGCACCTTTAAGAATTTCAACAGGATCTTGCTCATAGCCTTGAGTTAAAAACTGCATAGCTTTTGCAGCGCGTTCTGGCGTTTTTAATAAGCCTTCTCGATTGGTATCTTCACCTAAATCTGAAATAATTTCTTGGTAGTTATTTTTAACATTTTCAGTAATATTATCGTTGTATTCCTCAAAAGTTTTATATGGCATAATGCTATGGCGTAATTATTAATTTTCAAATTTAAAGATACTTAAAAAATAGAATGAAAACCTACCGTTTTAAAGGACATTAAATTATTTTAACTTTTTATTATGAATAATAAAAGATAACAAATTTAGTTTTGTTATTGTTGCAAGACTAATAACATCATCAATCAAAATCAAAATTATGAAGCAAGCATTTACTTTAATGCTGTCCTTATGTCTTTTCATGAATATTGAGGCTCAAACCAAAAAATCTTATCAGATAACTAGAACCTTAAACGCACCAAATATTGATGGAATTCTTGATGAAAGTATTTGGAATAATTTACAAATAGCAACAGACTTTATTCAGTTTAGCCCAGACGTTGGAAAATCAACCACAAAAGAAAAACGTACCGAAGTAAAAATGTGTTATGACGATAATGCCATATATATTTCAGCATTTCTATATGACAATCCAGATGACATGTTGAGCCAATTTACACAACGTGATAATTTTGGCCAGTCTGATTTTTTTAAAATTATTTTCAACCCAAACAATGACGCTCAAAACAATACGCTTTTTTATGTTTTTAGTACAGGCACACAGGCTGACGCTATTGAAAGCCCTAGTAACGGCAAAGACTTTGGATGGAATGCTGTTTGGGAAAGCGCTGTTAAAGTTGTTGATAACGGTTGGGTAGTTGAAGCAAAAATACCATATAGAGCACTACGTTTTACACAACAAGAAAACCCCACTTGGGGAATTCAATTTGAGAGGGAATTCAAGAAAACTAGATCTAAATTTTCATGGAGCGCTATTGATGTCACTAAAGGCAACGAAGGCTTATACAATGCCGAATTAAAAGGTCTTAAAAATATAATCCCACCTACAAGACTAAGTTTTTACCCATATACGTCAGGTTTAGTAAGTAGCTATGATGGTAAAACAGATGCCGATTTTGCTGCTGGATTAGATGTGAAATATGGCATAACAGAAAACATCACGTTGGATGCCACTTTAATTCCTGATTTTAGTCAGGCAGGATTCGATAACGTCAGATTAAATCTTGGGCCTTTTGAACAACAATTTACAGAACAACGCCAGTTTTTTACAGAAGGTGTCGATTTATTTAATAAAGGAGATTTGTTTTACTCTAGACGCGTTGGAGACAGCCCTTCAATAACCCCAGAAACGGCTGATGATGAGGAAATAGTCGACTTTCCTGATAAAGTGCAATTGATTAATGCCGTAAAAATATCAGGGAGAACAAAAAAAGGATTGGGCATTGGATTCTTTAACGCTATTACTGAAAAAACGTCTGCAACCATTGAAAAAACAGAAATTTTAAATGCTGGTACACCTAGCGAAACTACCTTAAAATCGAAAAGAAATGAAGTTGTTGAGCCGCTTGCCAATTATAATATTATGGTACTGGACCAACAGTTTAATAAAAATTCATCGGTTACCTTAATTAATACAAACGTTACTAGAAATGGCGAATTCAAGGATGCAAACGTTACTGGTTTTTTAGTGGATTTAGTAAACAAAAAGAACACTTATGGCGCCATTGGCGAAATAAAAATGAGTTCTTTTAACGATTTTGAAAATAATGATAATGGTTACAGCTCTAGAGTAGGCTTTGGAAAAAATAGTGGGAAGTTTAGGTTTAGTGCGATATATGATTATGCAGATGAAAATTACGACATCAATGATTTAGGAATCCAATTCAGGAATAACTATAGCAATTTTGGAGGTGAAATGAGCTATCGAATTTTTGAACCAACAGAAACCCTGAATAGTTATCAAATAAACTTATGGCTAAATTATAATCAATTAGCAAACCCAAATACCTATACAGGTAGTAACATAAATTTCAATATTAATGCGACAAATAAAAAGCTTCATTCTTTCGGAATTAATGGGAATTGGAATATTGGTAAACGTCTTGATTTTTTTGAACCGAGAAACGGCTTTGACAGTTATTTTATAACCAAAAACTATATACAAAGCAATGTTTGGGTGTCTTCAAATTATAATAAATTTTTCGCTATCGATGCTAATTTTGGTTATGCTTTATATCTTGATAAAGAAAGGCATAACTTTAATAACTGGTGGTATAGCCTTAACCCACGTTTTAAATTTAACGATAAATTTCTAGTAGTTTTGGGTTATCAATTTGATGATTATAACGCAGATCGTGGATTTATAAACGGACAAGATGTTGACGACGAAATTATTTTTGGTCAACGTGAGCGTATTGAAACTACTTTAAGTATTTCAGGAAGTTATAATTTTAATTCGTTTAACGCCTTAACTCTTAGTTTTAGAAATTATTTGAGTCGCGTTACTTATGATAATCAAGTGTATAACTTACAGGACGATGGAAACCTTTTAGTGTCAGACACAAATACAAAAATGACCATAGGTGAAGATTCCGATTTTAATCCTGATGCCAACTTTAACACTTGGAATTTAGATTTTAGTTACACCTGGCAATTTGCTCCTGGTAGTCAGCTAACGGCCTTATATAGAAATCAAATTTTTAATTTTTCAAATAAGTCAGAAGACAATTATTTTGATAGTTTAAACCATTTATTTGATCAAAAAAAGCGTAACACCTTCTCTTTGCGTTTGGTTTATTTTATTGATTATAATGATGTTAAAAATGTATTTCGCAACAAAAAGAGTTCTTAATTGCTCATCAAAGGATAAAGTAGTAAATTCACGGCTATTATTTTTAACAGATGATTCAGGCAAAAAATATTCATAAATTCTACGGCGATTTACAAGTTTTAAAAGGTGTAGATATCCACATTGAAAATGGCGAAATTGTTTCTATTGTTGGTGCTTCTGGTGCTGGAAAAACAACCTTATTGCATATTTTAGGAACGCTTGATAAAGCGACTTCAAAAGGGGGATCGGAATTAACCATTAACAACACCAACATTAATTCACTTTCCGACAAGGCTTTAGCCAAGTTTAGAAATGAACATATTGGATTTATTTTTCAGTTTCATCAATTACTTCCGGAATTTACAGCATTAGAAAATGTTTGTTTACCCGCATTTATAAAAGGCACAAAAAAGGCCGATGCAGAAAAACGCGCTAAGGAGCTTCTAGATTTTTTAGGTTTAACACACCGTTATAATCATAAACCTAATGAACTTTCGGGTGGTGAACAACAACGTGTTGCTGTGGCGAGAGCGTTAATTAATAATCCTGATTTAATTTTTGCCGATGAGCCGTCTGGGAACTTGGATAGCGAATCTGCCGAGAATTTACACAACCTATTTTTTAAGCTTCGTGATGAATTCGGACAAACCTTCGTAATTGTTACTCACAATACAGAATTAGCTAATATGGCTGATAGAAAATTGACAATGGTTGATGGTAACATTACCAATTAATTTTTATTATAAAGTGCATAAACCCCAAAAATAGGCCCAACAGCTAAAATTAAAAAAAGATATTTAGCTTCCAGTATTGTTTGTAAATAACTTATTATTTGAATACTCAAAATGGTTATTCCAAACCCTATTGAATTCACAATAGTTAACGCAGTTCCTTTTGAATCTTCCGCTACATTTTGTGCTACTAAAGTTGAAAACAATGGTGAATCGGCTATAACCACAAAGCCCCAAAACATTAAAAAAATTATAAAAACCAATTCCCGATTCCAAATAAAAAACAAAGGAGAAATCAAACAGCAAATACCAGATAAAGTTAGCGCAATTCCTGCAACTTTTTTAGGTGTATACATTTCTGATAAATAGCCTGATACGACGCAACCTAAGCTACCAATGGCTATTATATAAAAACTCAATAAAGGAATATTGAAATCTACAATGGCATGAATTTCTGCATAAAACATTAATAAAACAGGAACAAACGCCCAAAAAGTGTATAACTCCCACATATGTCCGAAATACCCAAACGCAGCATTCCTAAATTTTTTATTTTTAAAAATTTTATAACATATAGAAATATCAAATTTCTGTAAGGCCTTTTTATATGGTCCATCTGGAACTAATACAAGGACCATTACTCCTCCTAAAATTGCCAAGCCAGAAGTAATATATAGCAAATATTCCCAATGAAATAAATATTTAAACCCTTTTAGTACGTGAGGAAAAGCCGTGCCTAAAACTAATGCACCAACTAAAAAACCTAGAGATTTCCCTAAACCCTTTTCATAATAATCAGATGCAATTTTCATACCGACTGGATAAATACCAGCAAGAAAAAACCCTGTTAAAAATCTAAGTAATACTAAACTCAAAAGTGAATGTGTTCCGAAGGCTATAGCAACATTAAAAATTGAGGCTACTAGAGCACTTCCAAAAAAAACTTTTGATGGTGAAAATCGATCTGAAATAGTTAAAACAGCAAAAATGAAAGTTCCTAGAATAAAGCCAAATTGAATGGCTGATGTTAAATCCCCGAGAGCAGACATTTCTAAATTAAAAGTATTTACCAAATCGCCAATAATAGCATTGCCCACAAACCATAAGGAAGTACAGCAAAACTGGGAGAAAACTATTACTGGTAAAATTATTTTTTTACTAATCATTAAATGTGTTTAATTACTAACTATTTTACATTAAACAAGTAAGTCTCCTTTTTGTTAAGCTAATTACAATTATTTTTGTTGAACTATGAAGGGAAAACGAATAAAATTAACCAAAGCCGAACTTAAAGAATTTTTAGACGCCAAAGTTATTCAATACAATAACCCAAGGTTTATTGAGAGCGATCCTATTCAGATTCCGCATATATTCAATAAAAAGGAAGATATAGAAATTGCTGGTTTTTTAACGGCAACCATTGCTTGGGGAAACCGAAAAAGCATAATCAACAATGCCACAAGGTTGATGGAACTACTCGATCAATCGCCTTTTGATTTTGTAATAAATCATCAGGAATCCGATTTAGAAAAACTGTTGCCTTTCGTACACCGCACTTTTAATGGCAATGATTGCATGCAGTTTATAAAATCATTACAACATATTTATAAAAATCATGATGGTTTAGAAACTGTTTTCGCTAAACATGCTGAAACAGTTTCACTTCAAAATGCTATTTCAAAATTTAAATCTGTGTTTTTTGAAATTGAACATTTACAACGCACTCAAAAACATGTGAGTGATCCTTTAAAAAACTCGGCTGCAAAACGCATTAATATGTTTTTACGTTGGATGGTACGGAACGACCATGCTGGCGTTGATTTTGGTATTTGGAAAACCATTTCTCCAAGCCTACTTTCCTGCCCTTTAGATGTCCATTCTGGCAATGTTGCTAGAAAATTAGGGTTACTAAAAAGAAAACAAAACGATGGCAAAGCTTTGTATGAATTGGATAGTGCTTTAAGAAAACTAGATCCTAAAGATCCTGTTAAATATGATTTTGCACTATTTGGTTTAGGGGTTTTTGAAAATTTTTAATTTTTATAAAACTACATCCGTGAATTTTTCGTAAACTTACTATGAACTTCACTAGCTAACCACATGATAAAACCGGAACTTCCAAACAACGAAACGCAACGTTTAGAGGCTGTAAAACAGTATAATTTACTTGACACTTTACCTGAAGCAGATTTTGATAACATCACCACTTTGGTAGCTAAAATTTGTAAAGTTCCAATTTCGTTAATAACCCTCTTAGATTCAGATAGAAATTTTTTAAAATCACATTTCGGTATAGATTTTAATGAATCGCCTAGAGATATTTCATTTTGTGGTCATGCTATAATAAGTGATGAGCCCATTTTTATTATTGAAGATGCAAAAAAAGATATCCGTTTTCATGACAATCCTATTATTACAGAAAACAATGTGTCGTTTTATGCTGGCGTGCCTTTAATTAATCCTGAAGGTTTTCCTCTAGGAACCCTTTGTGTTTATGATATTCAACCAAGGCAATTAACGCAAGATCAGAAAGACGCCTTAATCATATTAGCAAACCAAGTGGTTAAACTTTTTGAATTAAGATTAAAAAACAAAATTCTTAATGAAACACTTGAAACTTTAGAAGAACGGCATAGTACCTTAAAAACTTTTGCAAATAAGGTGTCTCATGATTTAAAATCACCATTGGCAAATATCACATCACTTTCAAACCTATTTAAAGATGAATTAAAAAATTCACACCCTGAAATTGATTTAGAGTATTTGAACTATATAGAAGAATCTGCTGATACGCTCAGAACTTATATTGATGGTATTTTAAAACATTATAAAAGTGAAAAACTACTTGAAAAAGACAAAAAAGAAACAAAACTAGAAGATGTTTTTACTTCTGTTAAATCTATTTTGGGTTTAAACAATGCTAACTTTAAATTACTAAAAACTGCCACATTAGATAATGTTAATATATATGCCTTAGAGCAAATTATATTAAATTTAGTTGATAATGGTTTTAAGTATAGTTTTAAGGAATCGCCTTTAGTTACTATCGATTTTGAGGAAAACGACCTGTATTATGTGTTTTATGTAAAGGATAACGGAAAAGGTATTGAAGCGCATAAACAAGATGCGTTATTTGATTTATTTAAAACGGCTCATAAGGAGGATAATAACGGCAATAAAGGCACAGGAATTGGCTTATTTACAGTAAAAACATTAATTAACAAACTTGGTGGGACTATTGAAGTGGACTCCGTTATTGATGTTGGAACAACCTTTAAGTTTACCATTGCGAAATAAATACTTTTTATTTTTTTTAAAGATTTTATTAATACACCAAATATTGGCTAGCTTATGTAATTGCTAAAGCAAACCAACCCGCGTTAGGGATTGAAGTGGACCTGCCTGCCGGCAGGCAGGAAGCCCACAGCCCGACCCAGGAGGTGCGAGGACTTGAAACGGAAAGCCTGACGACGACCTAAGGAGGCGTAACGCCATAAAAAAAAACGATTGACAAATATTACATTCATCAATCGTTAATTTATAATTGTAATTCTAGATTTATTTTAGCCTTTTAACCAAGCTTCGCGTAACTCAATTTGAGCATCTGTAGCGTTTTCTTTTGGACTTAAAGACTTGCCAGCCGTGTAACCTTGGGTAGTTGTTGTTTTAATAACCACTTCTTTTCCGTCTCTTTCTAGTTTAACCTCCACATCTCTTCCTGGTTTCCAACCAAACATTTCGCCTAAAATGGCATTTGCATTTTGAAGTGATACTGCTTTACCATCAACTTCTTTAATAATATCGTTTGGCAACGCACCTTGCTCTTTCCAGAAACTATTATCTAAAACAGTATCTATAAAAAAGATACCTATTGTTGGGTCGCCACTTACAATAGGAGCGCCGTTTAATAAAATATAATTAGCCTCCACTTTGCCTTCCGCAATTTCTAAACCTACTTTTTCGAAAAATTCGTTATAATTAATTGGAATATCACCAACAACATGTGTTCTTAAAAACTCGCCTACCGATGGGTAAGTCATGGCTGTGATTTCTTCAATTAACTTATCATCTTCAAAAGGTTTGTTTTTTCCATATTTATTCGATAATTCTTTCATTAAGGATAAGATTCCTCGGTTTCCGTTGCTCTCTTCTCTCATTAAAATATCAACACACATCCCAATTAATGCGCCTTTTTGGTACACGTTTAAGTAATTGTCTTTGTAAGGTACTTTTAATATATTTTCACTCATGATGGTGAAGCTCATAGCATCGTTTAAACTCCTTGAGTGCTCAATTTTTTCCATAATTTTATTGAAAAAAACGGTTTCTTCAACTAAACCTTGATCCACTTGAAATAAGGTTGCAAAATACTCGGTAACACCTTCGTACATCCATAAATGTTTTGAGAATGTTGGGTTGTTATAATCGAAATAATGCACATCTTCAGAGTGTACACTTAATGGTGTTACAATATGAAAAAACTCATGCGAGACTACATCGGTCATAGTTTCAGCAATAGCTTGTTCATCCATAGATTCTGGTAATACTACAACTGTTGATGTATGATGCTCTAAGGCTCCAAACCCTTTAGGAGAATCTTCTTTACCTTCTGATAAATACAAGTAAATATCATAACGAGGTGTTGCATTAACATCGCCTAAATATGCTTTTTGAGCTTCCATCATTGTAAAAACAACGTCTTTAAGAGATTTTGCGCTGTGAACTTTATTTGGAGAATATACACTTAAAACAATTTTAATATCGCCTACTTGAAACTCTTCAACATCAAGATTACCATACATCATTGGGTTATCTGTAATATCGAAATATCGAGGTGCAAAATAGCTTGTAGTTGTTGTTTTTCCGTCGTCACTAGTTTTAGAACTCACGTTTTGCAATGCCGATGTACGATTAAAATCTGCAGCAGCAGTAACATCTAGTTTATATTGATTGTTTTTTAAAGAATCAAAGTATCCAACAAATCCGTGTAAGTTTAATACATAGTTTTCAGCTTCTATATTTGTTCCTGCTGGTGAAAATGGTGTATCTTTTCCAATACCACCGTTTAGTTCAATATCATAAGTATCGTTAACTAAATAGGTGATTTTGTCCAATTCTTTAGCATTTGCAATGGTCCAAGTGTTTGTGTCTGTTTTGTTTACAGGCATTTCATTTCCTTTATAATCAAAGGCTTTAAAATCGTCAACATATTTACCAAAATCACTTACAGAGTAAGTACCTTGTATAACTCTTGGTAATCTATAAGTTACTGTTTCTACTGTAAAACGACCTGGATTAATTGTTACAGGCGCTTTATCATCAGTAATATTAGTTAAGTTTATTGAAGTCTCAATAGGCAAGCTTGTTGCTAAATCGTTACTCACATTTTTAGTTGAACCACAGCCAACTAACACGGCACTAGCAAAAATTGCAAATAGTGTTTTTGTATACATTAAATTGATTTTAAAGGTTTTTTAATTGACTCGCAAATTACCATAATGTTACGTTCTCCTTTCTTAAGGTTTTGTTAAATTCGCAGCATGCAAAATCCATTAGTTAGCATTTTAATTCCATTCAAGAATACAGAAGCCTTTATTAAGGATTGTATGTTTTCGATTATTGAGCAAACCTACACCAATTGGGAATTGCTTATAGTTGATGATAACTCGACGGATAATAGTTTTTCCATTGTTGAAAATATTGCCAACCAAGATGCTCGAATTAAGCTATTAAAAAATTCAGGAAGCGGGATTATTGATGCCTTGCAATTAGCTTTTAAGGAAAGTGCCGGTGAATTGATTACTAGAATGGATAGTGATGATGTGATGAAACCCAATAAGCTTGAAGTTTTGGCAAACAATTTAATGCACCACGGAAAAGGACATTTGGCTATTGGATTGGTGCATTATTTTGCTGAAGAAGGCATAAAAGCAGGATACAAAAGTTATGAGGTTTGGCTGAATAAACTAACAAAAACTGGAACTAATTACGCCGAAATATATAAAGAATGTGTGATTCCCTCTCCTTGTTGGATGTTGCACAGAACCGATTTAATAGCTTGTGATGCCTTTAACCCGAATAAATATCCAGAGGATTACGATTTAGCATTTCGTTTTTATAAACATGATTTTAAATGCATTCCTTGCCAAATTGTGTTACACGATTGGAGAGATTATAGCCATCGTACTTCTAGGACTCATGAACACTATGCCGAAAATCATTTTATCCCATTAAAACTGGATTATTTTTTAGAATTAGATTACAATTGTGAAAAAACTCTAGTAGTTTGGGGCGCTGGAAACAAAGGGAAGTTTATTGCCAAAACTCTTATTGAAAAACAAATTGATTTTGAATGGATTTGCGATAACCCAAAAAAAATAGGCAAAGATATTTACGGTAAAGTTTTAAGGGCTTTTGAGGATTTAGAAACCCTTGAAAACCCTCAAAGTATTATAACCGTTGCTAACAAAGATGCACAGATTGAAATTCGAAACTATCTAAACGCATTGCAACTAAAATCTTTTGAAGATTATGTTTTCTTTTGTTGATTAAAAACCAAAAGGATTAAAATTTCAATAATTAAAAAACTAAATTCCAAAAACCAAGTTTATAAATTCAAATGCATTTTCTATATTTGGGCAATCTAAAACAACATGCAGTTTAAACACCCCGAACTTCTTTACGCTTTATTTTTACTGCTTATCCCTATTATTGTTCATTTATTTCAGCTTCGAAAGTTTCAAAAAGTCGATTTTACAAATGTGGCTTTTCTTAAAGAAGCAACACTTCAAACACGTAAAAGTTCGCAAATAAAAAAGTGGTTAATTTTACTCACTAGACTATTACTTTTAGCAGCTTTAGTTTTTGCTTTTGCTCAACCTTTTACATCAAAATCTGATGCGTTTAAAAGAGAAAAAGAAACGGTTATTTATTTAGATAATTCGTTTAGCATGCAAGCCAAAGGCAACCAAGGTGAATTGTTAAAACGGGCTATTCAAGATGTTATAACCAACGTTCCTGAAGATGAAACTATCTCCATTTTTACGAATGATGATACCTTTAAAAACACCAAAATAAAAGCCATAAAAAATGATTTATTAAAACTTGATTATTCGTCAAATCAATTAACTTTTGAAGCCGCATTCCTAAAAAGCAAAACGTTTTTAAATAATAAAAGTAATACTTTAAAAAATATTATATTAATATCTGATTACCAAGAAGATGAGTCTAATTTTAAAACTGAAAAAGACTCCCTTTTAAACTTGCATTTAGTGAAGCTAAACGGTATCAATAAAAATAATATTTCTATTGATAAGCTTTACATTTCTGAAAGCAATCCTACATCAATTACAATTAAAGTACAGCTTAAAAATAGTGGCTCGGCAATTGATAATTTACCTGTTTCATTATTTAACGGCGACAACCTAATTGCTAAAACTTCGGTGGCCATTTCGCAAGATGCGGAAACAATTTTTTCACTTCCTATTAATCAGATTATAAATGGAAAAGTAACTATTGACGATGCCAATTTACAGTTTGATAATACGCTATATTTTAATATCAATGAAGCCTCGAAAATTAATGTTTTAAGCATTAATGGAAACGACGATGGCTACCTAAAACGCATCTATAACGAAACCGAATTCAATTACATTGCAACCCCTTTAAATCAATTAGATTACAATATTATTGATACTCAAAATTTAATTATTTTAAATGAGCTAAATAATATTCCTGTTGCTTTAGGTTCCACTTTAAATCAATTTGCTAAACAAGGAGGTTCGATTGCTTTAATTCCCTCTAAAGCCATTAATAACGAAGCTTACAATCAGTTTCTTGCTAATTCCAATGTTAGTTTTAATGATTTAATAACTTCTGAAAAAAGCATTACGACCATAAATTATTCGCATCCACTCTATAACAATGGTGTTTTTGAAAAGCAAGTTAAAAACTTTCAATACCCGAAAGTTAATAGTTTTTACAATGTAGCTTCCAATAGCCTATCGCCAGTTTTAAAGTTTGAAGACGGCAAAACGTTTTTAGGTCAAACACAACAAACCTATATCTTTTCAGCGGCATTAAATCAAGAGAATTCTAGTTTCAAAAATTCGCCATTAATTGTGCCAACACTTTATAATATTGCCAAACAAAGTTTCAAAATACCCGAGCTTTATTATACCATTGGAAAAGAAAACACTTTTGATGTGGAAACAAAAATGCAGCAAGATGCGGTGTTATCGCTTGTAAATAATGACATAAGCATGATACCAAAACAGCAATATTTTAATAATAAAGTGGTAATAAGCACTTTTGAAGACCCTTCAATTGCTGGAATTTATGCGATACAAAACAAAAGTGAATCAATTAAAAACGTGAGTTACAACAATAATAGAAGTGAAAGTATGCTCGCTTACAGAGATCTTTCTGCTCTTGAACATGCTACGGTTAGCGATTCTATCACCGAAGTTTTCGATACTATAAAAAGTGACACAAAAGTTAACGCGCTATGGAAATGGTTTGTTATTTTTGCATTAGCGTTATTGATTATTGAAATGCTCATCTTAAAATTCTTTAAATGAACATACTTATAAAATCTGCCACAATTATAGATTCTAAAAGCGAGTTTCACAACACAACTCAAGATTTACTTATTGAAAAAGGCGTGATTACTAAGATTTCCAACAGCATTGAAAACCCAAAAAATTACAAAGAAATTAGTTTAGAGAATCTTCATATTTCTCAAGGCTGGTTTGATAGTAGTGTGAGTTTTGGAGAACCTGGATACGAAGAAAGAGAAACCATTCAAAACGGATTAAAAACCGCTGCACTTTCAGGGTTTACAACAGTTGCTGTAAATGCTAACTCAAACCCAGTAATAGATTCGAACGCCGATATTACGTTCATAAATTCAAAAGCAAACAATCATGCGGTAAGCTTATTACCTATTGGCGCTTTAACAGTTGCCAGTAAAGGCGAGCATTTAGCCGAACTTTACGATATGAATACGGCTGGCGCAGTAGCATTTTACGATTATAAAAAACCAATCGACAACCCTAACCTTATGAAAATTGCTTTGCAGTATGCGAGTAATTTTGATGGTTTAGTATGCTCATTTCCTCAAGAAAATAAAATTTCTGGAAATGGTGTTATGAATGAAAACATAACCAGTACCCGATTAGGTTTAAAAGGTATTCCGGCTTTAGCGGAAGAATTACAAGTATCAAGAGATTTATTTTTGTTAGAATATACTGGTGGAAAATTACACATTCCGACTATCTCGACCGCCACCTCGGTGAATTTGATTAAAGAAGCAAAAAAGAAGAAATTGGATGTTACCTGTAGCGTAGCAATTCATAACTTATACTTCGCTGATGCGGTTTTAACCGATTTTGATACCAATTACAAGGTTTTACCTCCACTAAGAACACAAAGTGATATTGACGCTTTAATTGAGGGCGTAAAAGATGGCACCATCGATATGGTAACCACAGATCACAATCCAATTGATATTGAAGAAAAAAAGATAGAGTTCGACCATGCCAATTACGGAACCATTGGGCTGGAAAGTGCTTTTGGAGCTTTGCAAACCATTTTCACCACCAAAAAGACAATTGATGTGCTAACCAAAGGAAAAGCACGTTTTGGAGTTGAAACAGCACCAATAGCGGTTGGAAACGCTGCCAACATAGCGCTTTTTAATCCAGATGCGAAATATACCTTTTCGAAAAAAGACATACTATCGAAATCCAAAAATGCCATGTTTGAAAACGAATCTTTAAAAGGAACCGTGTATGGCATTATTGCAAACAATCAAGCGGTTTTAAAATAACAACATGACAGAACAAGATATTGAAAAAGGTCGCCAAAACGCCATCATAAGTTACATCACCATTTTTGGAGTTATCATTGCTTATTATCTAAATAATGAAGAAGACAAAAAAAGTGCCTTTGCGAGTTTTCATATTAGGCAATCGTTGGGTTTATGGCTTACTTTTTTTGCTTTAGGTTATATTATTGGCAGCTTTAATAGTTGGCTAATAACGTCATCTTTTTATTTGTTTTTTGCTGTGCTTTTTATCTATGGGTTCTCCAACGCTATTGGTAGAAAAGCAGAAACTGTACCACTTGTAGGGAACTTATATCAACGGATATTCTCAAATCTTGGAAATTAAAAACACCTATTTTTGGGATTAAAATTCAAAAAAATAAAACATGCCTAATCAATCACTTTCTTTACACCACGTTATTCGCAAATCTAGTTTAACCGAAAATGCACCATTACTCATTATGTTGCACGGTTATGGAAGTGATGAAAACGATTTGTTTTCCTTTGCTACAGAATTACCTGAAGAACTTTTTATAATATCTGTAAGAGCGCCTTACCCAATGCAACCTTATGGTAACGCTTGGTATGCTATTAATTTTGATGAAGTAAAAGGCAAATGGAGTGATAACGAACAAGCCAAACAATCAAGAGACATCATAGCTAAATTTATTGACGAAGCTATTGCTACATATCAAGTAAACAAAAACAATGTTACCCTTTTAGGCTTTAGCCAAGGGACTATTTTAAGTTATGCGGTAGCACTAACTTACCCTAAAAAGGTAAAAAATGTAGTAGCGCTTAGCGGCTATATAAACCAAGAAATTATTCCTGAAGATTACAAAACTAGAGATTACTCCAACTTAGATTTTTATTGCTCGCACGGAAGCGTCGATCAAGTAATACCTGTAGATTGGGCGAGACAAACGCCTGCTTTTTTAGAAAGTTTACATATCAAACACCAATATTCTGAATTTCCTGTTGGACATGGTGTAGCACCTCAAAATTTTTATGAGTTTAAGGAATGGTTGATGAAGCGCATTTGATATATTTCATTTCTTATACCATCTAAATCCCTTACATTGCTTTGTAAGAAAAATTAATTATATTTACGGGATAACAGTAACAAAAAAATTACTCTATCCTGACTTATTTACGTGATATCGGTAATAAAAGTTATTATATAACGAGTTGTGCTTCATTATCAGAAACCGCTAACCAATGATAAAATTCTTTAGAAAAATTAGGCAAAAACTACTCTCTGAAAACAAACTCAGTAAATATCTGCTTTATGCCATTGGAGAAATTGTACTTGTTGTTATTGGAATACTAATTGCCTTATGGATTAACAATTTAAATATGTCATCTCAAAAGAAGGCAAAAGGGAATATCATGCTTTCTGAAATTAGAGAAAACCTTATATCTGATACCCTTTTAATTACTGAAATATCAGTTTTTTATGTAGAAAAACAAAATGCTATAAATACATTTTTACAAGTTTCTGCAGAACCTAAACCGTCTATGGAGCAATATAATGAATTGGGCATTATTATTAATGATGGCAGCTTATTTTCAAATAAGCGGTTTCAAGCCAATAACGCAGGTTATTCAACACTATCCAGTTCAGGTAATATTGAATTAATAACTAATATAGCATTGAGAAATAAATTAACTCAATACTATCAACAAACATCACAAGGGTTTGCAGCTCTAGAAGAACTAGTTAATTTAACTAGGAGCTTTAAATATTATATATTACCAAAGCTTATAAATGCACAGACCGTTAAACAATCCATAGGTCTTGATTTTGAAATTCAAACACTCGGAGAAGTTAGGCTTAATGATGATAAAAAAATGTTGAGTGATTTGCTAATTCTTACTTCATACGTAAAAGAAAACGAACAAGCATTAAGACTGTTTAAAAAAGAAATAATTCATCTTCTAAAGCTAATTGATGAAGAGTTGAAAAAATAACGAAAGCACAACATGCGTATAAGACAAATAAAAAAGAGTAAATTCTTACTCTAAAAACAAAATATAAAGCATCAATTTTAGGACAAAAAATGACTATGGGTTGAAAACTGACAACTGCAAACTAGCCCGCGTTAGGCCTGCCTGCCGGAAGGCAGGGATTGCAGAGGAAAGCTCATAGCGACCTTTTGGGAGCGAGGACAAACCTTCGACTCCGCTCAGGATAAACGACAAGCCCGACCCTTGTGGTATCCTGCGTGCCGGCAGACAGGCGCCAAAAAAACAAAAAAAAATCCAGCAATACGCTGGATTTTAATATTATAAAAGTATTGTTTTCTAACTGTTTACTACAAGCCTGAAACCTTCGCCGTGTATGTTTAGTATTTCTACTTTTTCGTCTAGTTTCATGTATTTACGTAGTTTGGCTATGTACACATCCATACTACGTGATGTGAAGTAATTATCGTCGCGCCATATTTTTGTTAATGCTAATTCGCGTGGCATTAAATCGTTTTCGTGCAATGCTAACAGGCGTAATAACTCGTTTTCTTTTGGTGATAATTTAACTGGGTTTTCACCATCGAACTTAAGGAAACGTAATTTTGAGTTTAAATCGAATCGTCCTATTTTAAACTCGAATTGTTTACTATCTGAAATAGTTTCAGTTGCCTTACGCTGAATGATAGCTTTAATTTTCATTAAAAGCACTTCGCTATCAAAAGGTTTATTTAAATAATCGTCTGCGCCTACTTTATAACCTTTTAAAACGTCTTCTTTCATCGTTTTAGCGGTTAGGAAAATAATAGGCACATCGGTGTTTTTTTCTCTTATTTCTTTGGCTAATGTGAACCCATCTTTATAAGGCATCATAACGTCAAGAATACACAAGTCGAAATCGTCTTTTTTGAATTTCTCGAAGCCTTCCATACCGTTTTTGGCATGTGTAACTTCGTAATCATTCATCATTAAATAATCTTTAAGTACGGTTCCGAAATTGGGATCGTCCTCAACTAATAATATTCTTTTTTTAAACTCTTCCATAGTTATGATATTAGAGGAAGCTTAATTATAAATGTGCTTCCTTTGTCTTTTTCTGATTCTACTGATACATGACCTTGATGGTCTTCTACAATTCTTTTAACGTACGCCAAACCTAATCCGTGGCCTTTTACGTTATGAATATTTCCGGTGTGCTCTCTATAAAATTTTTCGAACACTCGTTTGACAGCTGCTTTACTCATGCCGCTACCATGATCTTTAATTTTTAATATAATATTTGTCCCTACATTTTCTGTATACACTTCAATTTCGGGTGCTTCTGGCGAATACTTAATGGCATTATCCAGTATGTTTACTATAACATTGGTAAAATGGGTTTCGTTTGCTAAAACGGACGACTTTTCGGCGTTTAAAAACATTTTCATGGAGCCTTGACGATCTTCAACTATAAGTTGTACATGCGTTAAGGCATCTTCAATTAAGTCGTGCAACTCTACCCTATCCTTACTAATATTTAGCTCCTTTCTTTCTAGTTTAGATATTCGTAATACATTTTCTACTTGCGCATGCATTCGTTTATTCTCTTCCTTAATCATTCCAAGATACCGAAGCACTTTTTCTTTATCGTCAATTATTTTTGGATTCTTAATGGAATCAATTGCTAAATTAATAGTGGCGATGGGTGTTTTAAACTCATGCGTCATATTGTTGATAAAATCCGTTTTAATTTCTGAAATTTTACGCTGTCTTACCAATTGAAATAAAGCACTTGAATACGCTAAAATAATAATAGATGTAAAAATTATGGACAACAAAATCATGCCTATAATTCCTGAAAGGATAAACTTTTTATCATCCGGAAAATTTACCAAAAGCCTATAAGGTGTTTGATTAGTTTCATCGTAAAATATAGGTACTTTAAAAGTAGAATTAGGCTCCAGTTCGAAATTATTACTTCGTACTTTTGTTGCTAAATCGTTACCATAAATAGCAAATTCAAAATCAATATCGATACCGTCTTTCTTAAGTTTTTCAGTTAATAATCCTTTTATTTCTTGTTCTGAAACCCGCTTATGGATTGGTGTACGTTTTGAAAGTTCTTTAAAATTTTTCTCAAAACTTAAACGTTGTGCTTCGTCAATAGTTCCGCTTCTAATAATTTTAGAAATAGGACTATTAATTTCTTTATTATCGATGCTTGCATTACTGTAAACTTCGGTAGTTGATTTTGCTGTGATATTTTTAATATCAATGCTATCTAAACCAATGTCAAAGAGCGAAGAAGATAGTTTATAGTTTTCTTCTAAAACATTACTTCTATAAATGAGCGTTTCCTTGGTGCTATTATTTTTTTGATAAATTAACAATTGTGAAACGGCATCTTCATCTGCTTTTTTCTCGCTATCTAAGTTGAAAAACTTAGAAAAATACTTTTCAGATTCGTTTTCTTCAATGGTGTTTGAAACATAATTAAGCGCTTTTACAACATTGAATTTAAAACGCTCCTTTTGGTTGTTCACCGAATCGTTAATATAGTATGCTTGAATCGCAATAATACCAACTAGAGACAAGCTCATGAGTATTATTAGCAAGATGAATAGCTTTTTGCCCATCATTCAAAATTAACATTTTAACATTTAGCAATCTTATGTTTTAACCTTACATTAACAAAAATGTTAAAATTTAACTAGATTACGCTTTAATAAGAAGTTTCTTATGGATTTTTAACACTTGACTTATCGTACTTTCCAGCGTCGTGTTTTCTATAACAAAATGAGATTTTTTAATTTTTTCTTCGTCTGTCCATTGGTTTTTCATGATGGCTTCAATTTTTTCTTCTGAAGTATCATCACGTTTAAGCAAACGTTTTATTCTTGTTTTTATTGGTGCTGTAACGGTAATAACATAGTCGCAAGCTTTATCGCCACCATTTTCAAATAAAATAGCGACTTCTTTAATCACATACGGTGCCTTTTGTTTTAGCACCCATTTTTCGAAATGCCTGGCTACTTTTGGGTGTACAATAGCATTCATTTTTTGCAGATAAGTTTTATCATTAAAAATAATACCTGCTAAATATGGTCGGTTTAATTCACCATCAACATAAGCTTCTTCTCCAAATAATTTAAAAAGTTTTCTTTTTATGACTTTTGATCGACGCATTAAGCTTTTTGCTTCGTCATCGGCTATATAAACAGGAATTCCTAACTTAGAAAACTGTTTTGCAACCGTTGTCTTTCCGCTTCCTATGCCTCCTGTGAGTCCTACAATGATCATTTTGTAATTATAAATTCTATGCGTTTCTGACTAATTTTTACATGCTGTACTAAATCTGGTGATTTTACCAACTCTGGAATTAAAAAAGATTGGTCTTCATTGGTTTTATTAAAATCGCAAACCACTTTAAAATCTTTGGCTGTAATAGTATTAAAATTACTCAAACTCACATAATATGAAACACTTACTTCCTTTGGAAAGTACTTTATTTCTGTATTTTTTGGCGCATTAATTAACGAAATTGGAATTTTTAGTATGCCTTCCGTAAACTTTTCTACCTGAGCTTTTAATACAACTTGCTTATTGGAAAACTTTAAATCTGTTACGTTTTTAGGCAATTTAAGATTTATGGTTTCAATTATATCTGCTCGCACATCTTTTAAAACAACGTCCTCTAATGCTATGTTATCGATTTTGGAAACCAAAACCTTTGGCCCAACTACAATTACAGAATCTGGTTCTGAAATAACTACCCCTGTAATTCCAAAACCAGGACTAAAACTAATATCTGGATGAAAAACTACAGGCACTTTCTTTACCATATTTACGCCAAACCTAAAAACTATAGGGTCTGGCGATATATTAAGAATCTCAACTTCCTTATCAAATTGCGTATTGTTTAAATATGCTTTTGATTTATTCCAGACAAACATATCGTCCTTTTTATTGACGTCTTCACTAAAATCGATTTTAATTTTTGGCTTAGACCAATAATATTTTAACCACTTAAATCCATGGGTTTTTAAAGTGATATTTATTTTTGAAGAATCATTAAGGATAATATTTTCTTGAGGAACATTTATTCTTTCAACCTCAAAAGAAATGGTATTGGTATATTCCTTTGAAAGCTTTGTAAACATTAAAATAACGAATGCAAAAAAGAGACATAAAATAAATACATTGATTCTTTTATTTTTAATGGATGATAAAATATCTGCTTTAAGTTTCTTCATTATTTTAATTTAAAAAATAATTTAGGAAAATGAGTTTCCGGTTTTTTATTTAATACTGAAACTGCTAACGTCGATTTTAAAAACCCATAACCATACCCAAAAAACTGAATTAAAATGGCCGGAATTGCTAATACCGAAACGACAATGCTTTTTGTACTAAATAAAGCCAATATAAATGCGATTAGGAAATATAAACCATAACCTACTAATAGCCATTTAAAACCATATACAAATGTGACCATGGCAAGTATTAAACCTAAACTAAATACGGTTGGAAACCAATAAGTCAACTTTTTAGTAGCTGGATGCCATTTATTTAAAATAGGACGAACCATGCCAAATTTATTAACTTGCTTGTAAAAATTACTCCAAGATATACGACGTTTATGATACACAAAAGCTTCTGGTATAAGTTTGGTTTTATAACCTAGATTACATAATCGGATGGATAAATCTGGATCTTCTCCTGGGTGAATTCTACCAAAGCCTTTTGAATGTTGAAATGCTTTTTTTGAAAGTCCCATGTTGAAACTTCGAGGTTGAAATGTGTCGACACTTTTTTTATTTCCTCTGATGCCGCCAGTTGTTATAAACGACGTCATTGAAAAATTTATGGCTTTTTGAAGGTTTGAAAACGACTCGTGCGCCGCATCCGGACCGCCAAAACAATCAACATAATGGGCTTGCAAACTTTTATCTGCTTCCAATAAATAAGTTGGTGGCAAAATACAATCGGAATCTAAAATGATAAAATAGTTTCCTTTGGCGTTTTGCATTCCAAAGTTTCTTGAATCTCCTGGCCCTGAGTTTTCCTTGAAGAAATATGAAATATTTAATTTATTACTGAACGTGTCAACAACTTGTTTTGATGTTTTTGTTGAGCCGTCTTCTATAATTACAATTTCATAATCAATGGTACCGTTTAACGCTTCAAAACTTTCCAAAAGTTCTTGAATTTCATCTGGACGATTGTAAACTGGAATTATGAATGAATATTGTAATTGCATAGCACAAATGTAATTAATCCTGTAACAATATTGGCAAACTTACTATGGCATTTCTATTAATCCTGCTGTTGGCGGATAGGTGCGGGAGCGATAGTAGTGGTTAGCTTTTGGCGAGGCGCGCATCGAGCCAAAACTAGTAACGGATAGCGCGGTTTTTTTAAAACCCGCCATTATAATTACAAACCATTATAAACAAAAAAAGCCACCATTTTATTGGTAGCTTTCTTAAATATAAAAATGTGAATTTTATTCGTTTACGAACTTATCCATTACGGCATCACTTACACCCATGTTGCTAAAACCGCCATCATGAAATAAATTTTGTAATGTTACGCGCTTGGTTAAATCGCTAAAAAGAGACACCGTATAGTTGGCACAATCTAAAGCTGTTGCGTTTCCTAGTGGCGACATTTTATCGGCATAGGCAATAAATCCGTCGAATCCTTTTACGCCACTACCAGCTGTTGTTGGTGTTGGTGATTGTGAAATTGTATTTACACGAACTTTTTTATCGCGCCCAAAGAAATACCCGAAACTACGTGCTATACTTTCTAAATAGGCTTTATTATCTGCCATATCATTATAATCTGGAAATACACGTTGCGCTGCCATATAGGTTAGTGCCACGATGCTTCCCCACTCGTTCATGGCATCTGATTTATAAAGTGTTTGCATCAATTTATGAAAAGACATGGCCGAAACATCGGTTCCTTTTTGTGTCCATTCGTAATTTTGATCTGTATAGTGTTTTCCTTTTCTAACATTAATTGACATACCAATTGAATGTAATACAAAATCAATTTTTCCGCCTAAAATTTCTTGAGACTTATCAACTAAATTCTGTAAATCTTCAAGCGATGTGGCATCGGCAGGAATAACTTGAGACCCAGTTTTTTCAGCTAACTCATTAATTTGACCCATTCTCATGGCAACTGGCGCGTTTGTTAAAACAAATGTTCCGCCCTCTTCATGAACACGAACTGCTGTTTTCCAAGCAATTGAATTTTCATCTAATGCTCCAAAAATGATTCCTTTTTTTCCTTTTAATAAGTTATACATATGTAATGGTTTGTATGTTGATTAGTTATATGTTTAAATCTAATAATTTATTACCAAACAAAGATAATATTTATATTATAATTTTTTTAATAGAATCCTGACTTTGCAGGATTGACAAGCTAATTGAGTAATTCTTTAGCATGGGCAATTGCTGAAGTCGACTTTTCTGAACCGCCTAACATTTGTGCAATTTCCACAATGCGCTCATCATGATTTAGCTTTATTAAATTGGTTTGTGTTACCTCATTAACATCCTCTTTATATACTTTAAAGTGCGAATGCCCTTTGGCTGCAACTTGTGGTAAATGCGTTATTGAAAAAACTTGCATGGTTTTACTCATTTGCAGCATAATATCTCCCATTTTATTTGATATTTCGCCAGAAACGCCGGTGTCAATTTCATCAAACATAATGGTTGGTAACTGAATATATTTCGCTAAAACAGATTTTATGGCCAGCATAATTCGCGATAATTCCCCACCAGAAGCTGCTTTTTTAAGTTCGTTAAAACTACCGCCTTTATTTGCTGAGAATAAAAAGGATAATTCGTCTTTTCCGTTTATAAAAAAGGTATCACTAAAAATAGCATCCATTTTAAACTGTGCATTTGGCATTCCTAAATCCATCAATATGGCTTCTAATTGCGCTTTTAACTGTGGAATAACTTCTGTACGCTTATCATGAATTACTTTTGAAATGGCATTTAACTGGTTTTCTTTGGAAGTGATTTCAGATTGCTTTTTCTGAATAGTACTATCCATATTTGCAGTTTCTAAAACCTTGTCATCAAGTTCATTTCTAATTATGATTAGTTCCGAAACATTTGCAGCAACATGTTTTTGCATTAAACTATGAAGGGTTTTAAGCTTGGCATCTACAATTTCTAGCCTATTTGGATCGGCATCAATATTTTCTTGATGGTCACTAACTTCACTATATAAATCGTCCAATTCAATCAAACTGCTATTTGCCCTATTATATAAGTCTTGATACTTTGAGGAAAATGCAGATAATTTTTGAAAAACATTTTTTAATGTTGTTAGTAATGCAATGGCACCGCCTTCCTCTTCACCTAAAAGTTGATAGGCTTCTGAAAGCTTTTCTTGAATGTCTTCA
>NZ_JBATHX010000132.1:0-4895 GCF_049667265.1 Algibacter sp.
CACCAGGTGGTTGTACGGAATGTTTGGGTGCTTTGACCATAAATGGAAATAATGTACAAAAAAACGTTGCTTATTATGTTATCGCACATGCTTCAAAATTTGTAAGACCTGGTTCAGTTAGAATTAAATCAAACTATGCTTCAGATATACCTAATGTAGCATTTAAAACCCCAAGCGGCAATATTGTAGTAATAGTTGTGAATAACACGGCTATTGATAAAATGTTTAATATTATAACTCCAGGAGAATCAGTCACAACATCTTTGGATGCAGGAGCAGTTGGAACTTATGTATGGTAATAATCTTTAAAATGAAATAAATTATGAAAAATAAATTTTTTGGTCTAATAGTTTTATCACTATTAACTATGTCTTGTTTAAATTCTAAAAAAGAAGCGTTGGAAATAACAGATTTGAAAACGGAAGAAAACCAAGAAAAATCTTTTATTAACCTAAAAGTTGAAGTTTTTACAACTGCAGAAGACACCGATTTAAGGCTTGCAAAAACCAATGAAATTGTATTCAATACTACGAACCAGCCAACTGAGGCTGAAGTTTCGGTGTTTGTTAATCCTAACAAAACGTTCCAAAAATTTATGGGAATTGGAGGCGCAATAACAGACGCTTCAGCAGAAGTGTTTGCCAAATTAAGTCCAGAAAAACAAGAGGAACTATTGCAGTCTTACTTCTCAAAAGAAGGCATTAGTTATAATGTAATAAGAACAAGTATCCATAGTTGCGATTTTAGCTCTGCAAGCCATACCTATATAAAAGAAGGCGATGCTGAATTAAAAACGTTTTCAATTGAACATGACAAAGAATATAGAATTCCCATGATAAAAAGAGCAACAGCTTTAATTAAAGACGATTTGGTTTTTTATGCGAGTCCATGGAGCCCTCCAGCTTTTATGAAGACAAATAAAGATATGTTACATGGTGGTAAGTTATTGCCAGAATACAACCAAGCTTGGGCAAATTATTATGTAAAATTTATTGAAGCTTATGAAGCTGAAGGTATACCAGTCTGGGGAGTAACCATACAAAACGAACCTATGGCAGTTCAAATTTGGGAATCTTGCATTTACACTGCTGAAGAAGAGCGCGATTTCTTAAAAAACTATTTAGGTCCAACCTTTGAAAAAGCAGGTATGGGAGATAAAAACATCGTAGTTTGGGATCATAACAGAGATTTAATATCTCATAGAGCTAATACTATTTTTGAAGACTCAGAAGCTGCAAAATATGCTTGGGGAATTGGGTTTCACTGGTACGAAACTTGGGCTGGAGGAGAACCTATGTATGATAACCTTAAGAATATTAAAGAATCATATCCGACTAAAAACCTATTGTTTACAGAAGGTTGTCAGGAAAAATTTGATGTCACTCAATATCAAAGATGGTCTAATGCTGAACGCTACGGAAACTCTATGATAAATGATTTTAATAGCGGTGTTGTAGGTTGGACCGATTGGAATATTTTATTGGATGAAACAGGTGGACCTAATCATGTTGGGAATTTATGTTTTGCACCAATACATGCTGATACAAATACAGGTGAATTAATTTATACACCTTCTTATTACTACATCGGTCATTTTTCAAAGTTTATCAATCCTGAAGCCATTAGGGTAAGCACAACAACAAGTAGAAGTACTCTTGAAAGCACCACATTTAAAAATTTAGATGGCTCTATGGTAACAGTGGTTATGAATAAAACTAATGAGGCTATTTCCTACAAATTAATTTTAAATGATAGCGAAGTATCACTTCAAATACCAAAACATGCTATGCAAACTTTGGTATATTAAACCTTAAAAATTTAAAAGTAAAAAAAAACATAAAATGAAGAGAATATTTTTTTTAGGATTTATGATAACATTATTATCATTTCCATCGTGTAGTAGTACCAGTGATAATGAGGAACCTGCTAATTTAAAACCATCAAACCTTTCTGTAACGGAAGTCAAGGTTGGTGCGGATAATAATAACCCTAATGGAGACGGTAGTGGAACTGTTAATTTCACAATTACATCTACAGGCGCAACGTATTACAAAGTGCTAATTAATAATGAAACTTTAGAATTCACAGAAAATACATTTAGTTACACGTTTACGCAAACAGGCACCCAAGATTACTCAATTATAGTTGCTGCTTATAATTCTCACGGATCTACGAGCATTACATATAGCATTACAGTATTTGTTCAAGGTGAATCAGGACTAGTTTGGTCAGATGAATTTAATACAGATGGCGCACCAAACCCATCTAATTGGGGATATGATTTAGGCGACCATGGTTGGGGAAATAATGAATTGCAAAACTATACCAATAATTCAGAAAACGCTATTGTTGAAGGCGGTGTTCTTAAAATTATTGCAAAAGCAAATGGAACGGGTTATACTTCAGCAAGAATAAAATCGCAGGGTTTACAATCATTTACATATGGTAGAATTGAAGTGAGAGCTAAACTTCCTGCATCTCAAGGTACATGGCCAGCCATATGGATGTTAGGTTCTAATTTTAGTACGGTTGGATGGCCCCAATGTGGTGAAATGGATATTATGGAACAAACAGGATGGGATAAAAATAAAGTTTTAGGAACCTTTCATTGGCAAGATAGCGCTAGTAATTCTTATGCTGGTTATGGATTAGAAACCTCTGCAAGTACTTCAACAACTGAATTTCATTTATACTCATTAGAATGGAGGGCTGATGTGATTCATGTGCATTATGACAATGTGCCTTATGTAACGTTTACTAATAACAACAATTTACCATTCAATGCTGACTTTTTCATCATCTTGAATATCGCTATGGGTGGTAATTTAGGCGGGGAAGTAGATCCTAATTTCACACAAGATGTAATGGAGGTAGATTATGTTAGGGTGTATCAATAAAAATTTATTGTATCCTATCCAGAAAAATGGCTACATGTTAAAATTGATTTTACATTGATAATTTTTATTACATTGCATTAAATAATAAATAACCAAGTGAACATAAAACGGAACACGTTTTAGAACACGATTTTCAAAAATAACAGCTGGGAAGCCCAGTGTTTGTGTTTAAAAAAATGCTAACACAGAACTCATAACCCGAAGGTCACTGGTTCGAGTCCAGTTCCCGCTACAAGTTAAGATATGGCTTCACAGAAATGTGAGGCCGTTTTTTATTTAATGGGCACAGAATAGTTACAGAATTTTACTTTTTATGTTTTGACAAAAAATCAATGATTTGATTGCTGATTTGCCCCATTCCTTTTATAGAAGGATGATTTCTTTTTTTATCGATTTCATTTAACTCGATATAATCTACTTTGTAGTGTTTACAAATAATCTTCACCGATTCATCTATGGTCTCATCCAAATCCGAATTAAGCAGAAAGTATATTTTAACATTCGGGTATCGACCAAGCATATAATTAAGCATATAAGCCATAGCTGGACGAAATTCATATAAATCTTCTTTAGTCCAATCATCATATTTGTATTGGCCAATAGGTGCATCGGCCCAATCGTCGTTAGTAGCTCCAAAAATGAAAATAATATCAGGACTCCCTAGATTATTCATACGTGTAATGAAAGAAAGTGATGTATAATCTTCTTTATTATAACCAGTGTTGCAAATAGTAGACCCCGAAAATGAATTGTTAACCTCAAGCTTATAGTTGTTTTCTTTTATGAATTTGTACCACCAGGTTTGGTTTACAGAATTAACATCTGTTTTTTGATTGATGTTAGTATTATACCAGACTTTGTTTGTGTCAGGATACATGTAGCGGTCAAAAGTTGAGTATGAATCTCCTAAAATGGAAACCGATTTAAAGCTCTGTGCACAACTAAAAAGTGAAAAAAAGATAGACAAGAACAGAATTAGTCTCAAATTTTTAGATACCATTTTTATATAGTTTAATTGTTACTAATCTTAATTTTTTGGAAGTGCTTCTGTTAAATTATTTATTCTTTTTTAAAAATTTGAATGCCATCCATCAGCCAATTATAGTATTCATCGCCATCGGGAGTATATCCAATAGGAGTATTCAAAATTTGTGTTCCATTCGGACTCAACAATACATAATAAGGTTGAGAATTGGATTGAAAAAATTGCGTTTGAAAATTCGCCCATTTGTGTCCGTAATTTTCAAGCTGTCTCGTACCTCCATTAATTCTATTAACTTCAACTCTTTCATCTTCTGGAAGCTCCTTTTTATCATCAACATAAAGTGAAATTAAAACATACTTATCTCTTAAAATTTTATCAATTTTATCAATAGACCAAACATGCTCTTCCATTTTTCTACAATTAACGCATGCATATCCAGTAAAATCTAATATTATTGGTTTATTAACTGTTTTGGCGTAAGCTAACCCTTCTTTTAAATCTTTAAAGCAATTTAAATTATTCGGACATTCATTTGGATATAAAAAACTATAACCAACGGGCGGCGCTAAACCACTTAAAAGTGTTAAAGATTGAAAAGTATTGGTTTCTTTATTAACTCTAAAACCGGAGATTAAATAAATGGTAAACGAAGCAACTAAAATTCCTCCTGCAATTCTGGTAAAGGATAATTTTTTTATTGGTGAATCATGTGGAAACTTTATTTTACCAAATAAATAAAGCGCTAAGCCAGCGAAAATGAGTATCCATATAATTAAAAAGGGCTCTATTTTTAGAAGGTCCCAATGCGCTACTAAATCGGCATTCGATAAAAATTTAAATGCTAAAGCTAATTCTAAAAAACCTAATACCACTTTAGTCGTATTTAACCAACCACCAGATTTAGGTAAAGCTTTTAACATATCAGGGAACATAGCGAATAAAGCGAATGGAAGCCCTAATGCGACTCCAAAACCAGCCATACCAGATGTTAGCTGCCAAGCACCACCATCGGC
>NZ_JBATHX010000133.1:0-10947 GCF_049667265.1 Algibacter sp.
TGGTGTTATTTCGAACTTACCACCATGTTTGGTGATATACCTTTAAGATTAACAGTTCCGGAAGTAGCAGAAGATTTTGGTATTGCTAAAACTGCTAGAGCTGATGTATATGCACAAATTGAAAGTGATTTAACCGATGCTATTAATGGATTGGCTGATAAATCTACATCAGAATATTTTAGAGCCTCTAAAGGAACTGCGCAAGCATTAATGGGTAAAGTTTTGGTGTTTCAAGGAAAAACATTAGAAGCCATTCCTTATTTCGAAAGCGTTATTTCTAATCCAGCACACGATTTAGAAACTAATCCAGAAGATGTTTGGAGTGTTAATAGTGAATTTGGTATTGAATCATTATTTGAAATGGGTTATATATCTACATCTGGAAGAGATTGGGGTAACATTGCCTGGGGAGGAAGAAACGAGAGTAACTTACATGTACAATTAATGGGACCTCGTGGTGATGGAATTTTTGATGTTACTGGAACTGGTCTTTTAAATGGCTGGGGCTTTAACATGCCATCAAGTAAGCTAGTGGATGCTTTTGAGGCAGCCGGTGATGTTAATAGAAAAGCAGCTACAGTAATGACTGAAGCTGAACTAATTGCCGCTGGTGGTGCTGTAGATCCTTCTAAAGCTACAGGAGGTGAAATTGAAGACTACCAAGGTGCCATAAGAATTAAATATGCCACAAGAAGTACAGACACATCTGAAGATGGTGTGAGAGAACTTAATTATACCACAAACTGGAGATTGCTAAGATATGCTGAAGTATTATTATTAGCTGCCGAAGCATATAATGCAGAAGGGCAAGATGGTAAGGCAAGGACTGAATTAAATAAAATAAGATTCAGAGCTGGTTTAGCTAATGTGTCTGACACACTAGCAGGCACGGCTTTATTTGACGCTATAGTAAATGAGAAATTCTTAGAGTTAGCTCACGAAGGGCAACGTTTTTGGGATTTAGTTCGTTGGGGTATTGCTTCAACTGAATTATCTGGAACCGGATATTCGTCTAAAAATGATTTATTCCCTATTCCAATTACAGAAATAGATAAAAATTCAGAATTAACTTTAGACGATCAAAATCCAGGATATTAATAAAAAGTTAGTTTATAATTTGAGTTAGTTTAGTTTTAAAAACAACGTGGTAAAACACGTTGTTTTTTTATTTAAGGAACAATTGTATTTTTAATACGCTCAATTAAAAGGTTTAACATGTTAAATAAATTCGTAATTACTGTTGTTAGTTTGCTGTTTTTAACAAGCTGTGTAAACGAAAAAACTCAAACTACAAATAAGATATTTAGAAGCTTAAATGCCTATTCTACGGGAATCGATTTCAAAAACATGTTGATTGAAAATGATTCTATGAATTATTTTAACTACACTTCCATTTATACAGGAGGAGGCGTTTCTACAGGCGATATTAATAACGATGGCTTAATAGATGTTTTCTTTACAGGAAATCAAGTTCAAAACAAACTGTTTTTAAATAAGGGAAACCTTCAATTTGAGGATATTACAAATAAAGCTAGTGTAGGTGGTGATTCTAGATGGTATACAGGTTCTACCATGGCGGATATTAATGGCGATGGCTTTTTAGACATTTATTGTTCGGTTGCAGGAATTGCTAACGAAAGAAGAAACCAACTTTTTATTAATAATGGCGATGGCTCGTTTAGTGAACTAGGAGAAAAATACGGGATTGATGATCCTGCCAACTCCATTCAAGGCACTTTTTTTGATTATGATAATGATGGCGATTTAGATTTGTATGTAGCAAATTATCCTATTTCTAATGTTAATACTTCAAATTTTGATTACCTCAATAGAATGAAAACGGTTTCTGATCAGGAATCAGATAAATTATTTAGAAACGATGGTCATGTTTTTACAAATGTTTCAGAAGTTTCGGGTTTAAAAAGTTATGGCTTTTCTTTTGGTGTAGTAGCTAGCGATGTTAATAATGATGGTTGGCAAGATTTATATGTTTCTAGCGATTATAGCGTACCCGATTATTTTTACCTTAATAATGGCGATGGTACGTTTATAGATGTTATTAAGAAAGCTACAAGTCATACTGCATTTTACGGTATGGGCGTTGATATAGCAGATTTTAATAATGATGGAAACCTAGACATTTTTCAGGCAGATATGGATGCCAACAATAACAGGCGCCAAAAGGCTAATATGTCTAGCATGAAACCCGAAGTGTTTAATGAAATGATTTTTATGGGCTTTCATTATCAATACATGCATAATTGTATGCAATTAAATACAGGTGTATTAGAAAATGATATTCCGCAATTTTCAAATATCTCAAGGTTAACTGGTACTTCTTCAACCGATTGGAGTTGGGGACCAGTTTTTGCAGATTTTGATAATGATGGAAACAAGGATTTATTCATTACAAATGGTGTAAGAAGAGAAATAAATAACACCGACTTTTTTAATACCTATTCTAAAAACGATTCAACTAAATATAGTGATTTAGAAAAAAGCCTAATGATGCCTTCCGAAAAAGTTGATAATTTCATTTTTCAAAATAAAGGACATCTTCAATTTGAAAAAGCAAACAAAAAATGGGGTATTGAGTACAAAGGGTTTTCAAACGGCGTTGCCTATGCCGATTTAGATAATGATGGCGATTTAGAAATTATAACCAATAATATAGATGATTACGCCTCTGTTTACGAAAACAAAAGCTCTAATATTAATAACTATTTAACCTTGCAGTTTGAAGGGAAAGAAAAGAACACCTTTGGCTTAGGAAACCGTGTTTATGTTTCAGCTGAAGGACAAACACAAATGCAAGAGCTTACCCTTACTAGAGGCTTTCAATCGTCAGTATCAACAAAACTTCATTTTGGATTAAATTCATCTAAAAAAATCGACTCATTAAAAGTGGTTTGGACAGATGGAAAAGTTCAAACTCTAAATCATGTAAAAACGAATCAGCATCTTGTTTTAAAATATAGTGACGCCAGTTTTTCAAGCAAAAAGAGTCCTGTCAAACCTACTTTATTTAAAACACTAGAAGATGATATTTTTCCAAAACACAAACATATAGAAAACACGCACGACGATTTTTTAATGCAAGTATTATTACCTCATAAAATGTCAGCTTTTGGTCCAGCCTTGGCCACAGGTGATTTAAATAATGATGGATTGGATGATTTTTTTGTTGGTGGTGCTTTTGGGTACCCAGGAAATATCTATTTTCAAACAAAAGATGGTTTTAGTGAAGCTTCAATAGAATTTTTAAAAGAAGATAAATTAAGTGAAGATGTAGGAGCCCTTATTTTTGATGTCGATGCCGATGGCGATAACGATTTATATGTGGTTAGCGGTGGTTACGAGTTTGCTAGTCATTCAACATTATGTCAAGATAGATTGTACCTAAATAATGGAAGTGGGGAGTTTGTAAAAACAGCACTTCCAGAAATGAAAACTAGCGGGTCTCGTGTTTATAATGCCGATTTTGATAAGGACGGGAAGCAAGATTTATTGGTTCTTGGGCGTCAAATTTCAGGGAAATATCCTGCTCCTGCTACTAGTTATTTGTTGATGAATAAGAGTACAAAAACAGAAGTTGTATTTGTAAACGAAACACAAAACAAAGCCAAAGACTTTTTAAATTTAGGGATGGCAACTAGTGCAGTAATAACCGATTTTGATAACGATAGTTGGTTAGATATCATAATAGTTGGCGAATGGATGCCAATTAAAGTATTTAAAAATATGAAAACCGAATTTAAAGAGGTGTCTTCAGAAATGGGATTAAATAATGATACTACGGGATGGTGGTGGAGCATAAAAGAAGGTGATTTTGATAATGATGGAGACGTAGATTTTATTGTTGGAAACAATGGGTTAAATTATAAATACAAAGCCACCGAAAATGAAACATTCGATATTTATGTAAATGATTTTGATAACAATAAAAAAGAAGATATTGTTTTGAGCTATTATAGTGAAGGCGAGCAAGTTCCGGTAAGAGGGCGCTCTTGTTCATCACAACAAATACCTGGTATTAAACAAAAGTTTAAGGATTACAATAGTTTTTCTGAAGCAAATTTGGTTGATGTTTACACCAAAGAGGCCTTAGAGTCATCATTACATTATCAAGTAAAATCATTTGCTAGTGTGTATTTAGAAAATAAGGATGGCCAATTTATAATACATCAATTACCAATTGAATCTCAATTTTCAAGCATCAATCAAGTTTTAGTTGATGATTATGACAACGACGGAAATTTAGATGCGCTTATTGCAGGGAATTTATATGTGTCTGAAATTGAAACCCCGAGAAATGATGCCAGTTTTGGTTACTTTTTAAAAGGAAATGGAAATGGAACTTTTAAGGCTATAAAACCTACTAAAAGTGGTGTTTACATAAAGGGTGACACAAAAGACTTAGCAGAAATAACTGTGAAAGGACAAAAGTATATTATTGCTGCAAAGAATAATGATTATGTTCAGTTCTTAAAAAATTAAGAACCGAATAAAAACAGTTATAAATCCAACTAACGTCAAACGTAATTCTATCAACTCTCCAATTAAACACTTTAAAAAAAAACCGAATAGTTTTTGAGACTTAAAAAACCTTATTTAACAGTTATTGTAATCTTTTTAGAAATGTTATCTGAAGCATTTCCAACATACACTATATAATCACCTTTTTCTAAGTTCCAATTAGAAATAGATTCATCATAAAAAGCTAACGAACTAACTGGAATATTAATTTTTACTGATGAGTCTTCGCCAGATTTTAAATTTGTTTTCTGAAAACCTTTAAGTTCTTTTAAAGCGCGCTTCACTGTTGATTTTGGTTTTCCTATATATACTTGAACAACCTCAGATCCCCCTTTAGCCCCGGTATTAGTTACTGTACAAGATATATTTATTGAGTCCTCTAGAGTATATTCTTTTTTATCTATCTCAATTTCAGATAAACTAAAAGAAGTATAAGAAAGGCCATATCCAAAAGCATATAATGGTTTTATTTTTTTTGTATCATGCCATCTATAGCCAACCAAAATATCATCTTTATAATGTTGTGTCATATCTACTCCAGGATAAGATTTTTCACCAAAATAATGAGCACCATTATCTTCTAATTTAGCTGGAAATGTAAATGGCAATTTCCCTGACGGATTTACATCTCCACTAATTACATCTGCAATACTATGCCCTGCCATACTTCCTAAATACCACGTCTCTACTAATGCATTTACTTTATCTAACCATGGCATTTCTACTGCGTTTCCACTTATTAGAATAACTCCTATATTTTTGTTTACTTTATGAATATCATTTAATAGTTTTTCTTGACCAAAAGGCAACCCAAATTGCTGCCTGTCATCACTTTCACAATCTTGCCAATGATTTTTATTTAATCCACCTACAAATAAAACGATATCTGCTTTTTTTGCAGTTTCCATAGCAGCTAATCTTAAAGAATCTTGGTTCATTGTTGGGGGTAAAACTTTATCATAATTGAAAGCACCAGATTCGTAACCCATAGTATGTAATATTGTAGCATTTTTAAATCGAGCCTTAATGCCTTCTATAGGGGAAATTTCGAATTTAGGTTTAAGCTCTGACGAACCACCACCTTTAGTCATAGAGCGCGTAGCGTTTTCTCCAATTACTGCTATTATTAATCCTTTTTTGTCTTCTATTGGGAAAAAATTATCTTCATTTTTTAATAATACGATTCCTTCTGTTCCTACCTCTCTAGCAACATCATGATGCTCTTTATTATTTGCTTTACCTAATGGTCTATTAGCGCTTAAGTTTGTTCTAAACATTAACCTTAAAATTCTTCTAACCTTATCATCCACAACAGATTCTGGAATTTCTCCGCTTTTTAATTTCTTTAGAAATGGATTGGCTAAAAAGTAATAATCGTAATGATTTGCAATATTTGCCCCAAGACCATCAGTACCAGTTCCCATTTCCATGTCCAAGCCATTAAGCGCTGCTTCCATGGTATCATGTGTTGAATTCCAATCACTAATTACTACGCCATCAAATTCCCAATCTGTCTTTAAAATTTTATTTAGCAACTCATGATGTGTAGTATGCTGCCCTCTAAATTTATTATAAGCACCCATAACAGACCATACTCCAGCTTCTTTAACCGCAGCTTTAAATGCAGGTAAGTAAATTTCATATAATGCTCTATCGCTAGCTTCAACATTAATCGTGAATCTATTATGCTCTTGGTTATTTAATGCGTAATGCTTAACGCAAGCTGCTACACCATTTTCTTGAACGCCTTTAATATATGGTACAACCATGGTTGATGCTAAAAAAGGATCCTCACCCATATATTCAAAATTCCTTCCGTTAAGAGGTGTCCTATATATATTTACTCCTGGACCTAACAGCACATCCTTTTTACGATATCTTGCTTCCTCGCCTAAAGCGAAACCAAATTGACTAGAAAGTTCTGGATTAAAAGATGCAGCCAAACAAGTTAAAGCAGGAAAAGCCGTAATGGAGTCGTTTGTCCAACCCGCGTCAGACCAATCATCCCAAGATATTTCTGCTCTTACTCCATGAGGTCCATCGCTCATCCAAATTTCTGGAATTCCTAATCTTTCAACACCTTTTGTACTAAATTTAGATTGTGCATGGCACATGGCTACTTTTTCTTCTAAAGTTAATTTTTTTAGTATCTCTTCAATTTTCGCCTCAGTATCGTCAGACATTGAGCTTTGTGTTTTATTAATCCTATTTGAAGTTTGAACATCTTGTTGTCCGTATAATAGTATTTGACCTAAAAATGCACATATTAGAAAAATGGACACGTTATAATTGGCTTTAAAAGTGATTTTCATAGATGTATTGGTTTCGTTTATTAAAAGAGTACATTTCGAAAGTAAATTAATTGTGTGTCCGAAGCTTAGAAGTAAAAATACTTAATGCCAAACATTTTGTATAAAACAAATACAGCAAGTATTAGGATTTTTGTTGCATTAATCATTTTTATTTTACGAAGAATACTCAAAAAGGGTTTATGCTTTGACTTTTAAATAGCGATTGGCAGTTTAATGAAATGTTGCAGCCAAATTATATTATTAAACGACAAGCTTTATCTAAAATTTTTTTATTCAGTTTTAGTAACTAACCACCAGACTGAAATATTTGGAGGGCTTTTTTTATTATTATATGTTTTGTTTTACAGTATAATCCTTGATATCATGATTGGTAACATCCTAACAACTAAAATTCACTTTTTTGAGGAGATAATTTAAACTTATGAAATTTGAACCGAGTTTTTTAACTCCTTAAAATTGATTTAAAAACTTCCTTAGTCTACTTCCTTGGGTTTTATAATCGAATTCTTTTAGTCCTAATGCTTTTCCGTTCAATCCAATGGCTTTAGATTTCTCAGGGTTTTTTAATACAAACTCCATTTTTTCGGCATAAGCACTAACGTCGTAAGAGTCCGCTACTAAGGCCGTTTTTTCATCCTCGAAATAATTTTTTATTTCACCAACTTTGGTTGTTATTATAGGATTTCCTGATGCTAAATATTCGCCAATTTTGTGCGGAAATCGCGCCGTATCTTGTGCTGTGGGTCTTAACGGAATAAGTAAGGCTATCGCATTTACATATAGATAAACCAATTGCTCATAAGGTATATTAGAGAACAATTTAATTTTAGGAACATCAAATTGATTATTTACTTCTTGTTGTAATAGTTCAACCTCTTTTTTGCTTCCTCCACTAACTATCATGTACAGTTTAGCACTTTCATTGTCAGGAATGTTTTTATAGGCTTCAAAAATAAAATCTATTACCTGTCTGTAAGCCATACTTCCGCAATATAAAAAATAAGGTTCCTCGTTACTCTTTTCTAATTCGAATTTTTCAAAATCACTAATAATTGGAAGTTTCAAAATAGGTGTTTTAGGCGAAACTTTTTGATAGTAAGCCATGAGGTAATCACTAATTGGTATCGCTCCATCAACCATCTTAACAAAATAATTATCCATAAAATAATCATTAATTCTTTGCCCTATTGATGATCTATTCTGCATGGAAGATCTCATCTCAACAAAATTAAGCACTACTGGGAAGCCAATAATACTGGCATAAAGACGGTAGCGAAGAACATGAATAACTTTATGATTGGAGATTATAGCAAGTGTAATATTATTGGCCTTTTTTAAACGGTATAAATATTTAAATTCACCAATTATTCCTTTTATTTTTGAGATATTTCTTTTTAAAAATCCTTCAGGTTTAAAGACATTACCAGATGTATATAGGTAATTTATCCCTTCAAAAGTGCCTTCAACATCAAAACCAGGGTTGTTTTTTTTATTCAGTTTTCCTTTTCTGCAAAGCACCGTAACCTTATAATTTTCGATTAGCAATGATTTTGCTATCAATATCATTCTCTGAGTCGCGGCAAGTCCATATGGGAATCCCGATTCTCCAAGGTATAAAATATGCTCTTTTGTAGGTTGATTTTCTTTTTGTAAACTCATTTCATTTTTTTTGTAGACAACAAACTTTTTTTATCCGTTTCGCGAATTAAGCCATTGATCCAAGAATAGCAATGACCATATTTTGTTGTTAAAATCGCGCATACCTTTGTTGTGATCGTTTACTATCTGGTTTACATAAGTTGGGTCCAAATAATCATATAACGGCCCTTTTGTGCCTAATAATCGGTCATTAACATAGTCTTTTAATTCCTCCTTAAACCACGCTTTCAATGGTACACTGAAGCCCTGTTTTTTATGAGAAATGATAGATTCTGGCAAATGTTTTTTCATGGCTTCCTTAAAGATGTACTTTTTAATGGTGCCTTTCATTTTTAATTCAGAAGGAATTCTGGCCGTTAATTCGGCAAATTCATGATCCAAAATAGGTACTCTAACTTCAAGTGAATTTTGCATACTTGCCCTATCCACTTTGGTAAGTACACCATCAACCATGTAGCTTTGCATGTCCATTTTTTGCATATTGAATAAGAAGTCGTCAGATCCTGAATTGGTAAAGCCTTTGATTCGGTTTAGTTCAGCAGGAGATTGCTTAATATCATGCCAAAGTTCTTTCTTAAATAATTTTGATCGCTCAGCTTGTTGCCATATCGATAAATAAGCAGGAAAACTGTCTTTAGGTTTTGAGAGATAATATGTGGCGCCTTTTCCTTTTACACTATTTGGTAACATTTTATGCATACCTCCCCAAAAATGCTTGCTGAGGTTTTCAGGTAACACATTGAAGTTACGCATGTTCATCATTCTATTATACTTATTGTATCCGGCAAATAATTCATCCCCTCCATCGCCAGATAATACTACGGTTACATGCTGTCTTGCAAATTTTGAAACGAAATAGGTTGGAATTGCCGAAGAATCAGCAAAAGGCTCATCATAACTATCAATTAAATGTGGTAATAAACTAACAGACTCAGGTTCAACAATTTGTTCATGATGTTCTGTGTTATACATTTTGGCCACTTCTCTGGCATATTTTAATTCATTGAACTCTTCCTCTTTGAACCCAATTGAAAATGTTTTAACGGGTGAACTAGAATTTTTGGACATTAAGGCAACCATGGCGCTGGAGTCAACACCGCCACTAAGGAACGCACCCAAAGGCACATCACTCATTAAATGCGCTTTTACCGATTCAGATAGTTTGTTATCTAATAGCTCACACCAGTCTGCTTCTGATTTACTATAGTCAGGCGTATAATGAATATCCCAATATCTGTTTATTTTAACCTTGCCACCTTGTTCAATTTCTAAAGTATGGCCAGGCATTAATTTGTGTATGTTTTGATAAATGGTGCCTGCTCCAGAAGAATATCCATACGTTAAATACTGATCTAACATGGGAATTGAAAGAGTAGAAGTAGATTTTGTCTGATTCAAAACACACTTTATTTCTGAACCAAAAATAAATTTTTCATGGTCTAAGTAGTAGAAGAAAGGTTTGATTCCAAAACGGTCTCTAGCACAGAATAATTTTTTGTTTTTTTCATCCCAAATAGCAAAACCGAACATGCCTCGAAGGTGTTTCACGCAGTCGCTACCGTACTCTTCGTAAAGATGTACAATGGTTTCGGTATCACTACCAGTTTTGAATTTATGTCCTTTGGCGATTAATTGTTCCCGTAAACTTACATGATTATAAATTTCTCCGTTGAAAACAATCCAAATACTATCATCCTCATTAGCTAAAGGTTGATGACCTGTGTGAAGGTCGATAATACTCAGTCGTCGAAACCCAAAACCAACATTTCCTTTAACATAATAACCGCTATCATCTGGCCCTCGATGGGTAATCAATTCCGTCATTTTATGTATCTCATCTTGAAAAACAGGTTTCCCCAAATCAAAATTAACTTTGCCACATATTCCGCACATTTCTAGAGCTGGTGTTTAAATTTGTAAAAAAGAATCAAAGGTAATCTATAAAGGAAGTATTACTGCAAACTATTCTATTAAAGAAAAATCGCATCGTTAAAATGCATTTTTTTATATAAGAGTTTCAAAATATGCTAACTTTAATATGAACATCATTCGTTAAAAAAAGCTGTTTTAGATATTATATTTATCATCGCGATTCTTAGAATTGGGATCTTTTATTTCATTTATCCTATTTATGCTTCCTTTGTCTTGAAATAGATATGAAATTTCAAGAAAAGTTTTATAATTGCATTTCAATTTATTGAAGTTAATTGGATTCATATTTTACGATGTTGTCATTAAAGAAAAGCATTGCTTTATTTAAAAATGTCAAGATTATTAAATTTAAATATGTAATTACATTGCTTGAGTTGTTATATAAGTTGTAAAAGCCCATAATGACAGAAAAGAAGAATATTTGTATTACCATAAACTCACTTAGCCCAGGCGGTGCAGAAAAGCAAAGTTTACTTTTAGCAAAGGCGTTAAAGCCGTTTCATAATGT
>NZ_JBATHX010000134.1:0-2642 GCF_049667265.1 Algibacter sp.
CCGGATTGCATAGTTATGCTAGTGGCGACCAGATTGTGAGTGTTAAATTTATTGCCATTACTTGTGGAATTGTTGCTGTATTAGGTGCTTTTGCTTATCGTGGGTATGCTAAGTTTTATAAGAAGTAGGTTTTTTTTCTCAAGAAAGTTTTTTAAAGTAATCTATTGACTGCCAACTGCACACTTGCCCTGCGTTAGGCCTGCCTGCCGGCAGGCAGGGATTGAAGCGGAAAGCCCACAGCCCGACGAAGGAGGTGCGAGGACTTGTAGCGGAAAGCCCGACCCTTTTCGGGTAACGCCCAAATTATTTTTCTATTAAGGTTAGAATGTACTCGTAGCTTATTCCGAAGGCTATGGCTAGTCCGAAACTTAGGAGTGTGCCTATTAGGATGTATTCGGTGAGTTTGCGGTCCTTTGCTTTTGATAAATCACCGAAACGAAATACGGATTTGGCGGCTATTAGAAACCCAACACCTTCCCAATGGTTGGTGATTATAAACATGAATACGAATAGGCGTTCTAGGATGCCAATATATGCGCCGGCATCGGCTAGGGAAGCTTCTTTGGTGTATTCTGATAAATCCCATTTTGAGATGATGGTTTTCATGATAATGGAGGATACTTTGGTGATGCAAAGTAAACTGGTTATGAATAATAGTATTTGTGGTGTGAAAAGGGTGTTGATGTCAATAACATAGGGTTGGTAAATTCTGACTACTAAGGCGATTATTAATAGGTGCGCCATTTGATCTAAACCAAATAGTAAACGGTTGTTCAATTTTGGCATGAGGTGCAGTTTAATAACATCTATTACATAATGCGAAATGGGAATAATTACCAAGGCTAACCAGTATTTAAATTCGAATTGCAAAACCACTATTAATGCTACTAGATGCACTAAAATATGCCAGTATAAATACTTTGATTTATGCTTATGAGTTTCTTTATGAAGTACCCATTTATTAGGCTGAAATATAAAATCGCCAATAAGGTGCGCAAGGATAAGTTTTATGGCTAATGCTAACATAGGGTTTGTATTTTGGTTTTGTAGTAGTGGAGTAATTTTGAAATCTCGTCGTAGCCACCTCGTTTTAAACCTTGACTAATATTTCCTTGGGTTTTATTTAGAATTTCGGCCAATTGATTTTGGGTTAAATTTGGCGTTTCTAAGGTTGTTTTTATGAGGTTTGCTGAGGTGCTGGACCAGTTATTTATGGTTAATTGGGCTAAATCGAGCATGAGGTTCATGGTTGTGTCGAATGACTCGAATGGTGATTTTATAGCCAATGTTGTTTTTTTTAGGTTCTCGAAACACTCGCCCGAGTTTACAAAGGCACTTCCGTTTGATTCGGTTATGTTTTTTGATTGGTATGTTTTATCACCTATTCCAATGGCTAATCTGACATCTATATTTTCAAATTGTTTGATGGTTGCTTTTATAAGGATACAGGCTTGCAAGGCATCTTTAGGTTCAATTTCTAATTGAAAACTATCACCTCTATATATTTCCCATGTTTTTGGGGAGTTTCCAAAACTTTTTAAAATAGTTTTAAGAGCGTCCAACCAGTTTTCTGGAGTGCTTTTTTTAGAGTTTATTATGTCGCCTGTTATAATGCTTGTCATAAATTATGATAAAAATATAATCAAATGTATAAATATTTATTCAAAATAGCAAAATTATTAGCTTAAAAGCTAATAATTAATAATATTAGTTAATTAGCTAATAATTAAAAATATTAGCTTAAAAGATGATATTTAAAATTATAAGTAAAGGCGCTGATATTTTATGAAGTTACTTTAACAAGAAATTACAATCTGATATCTTTGCTTCATAAAAAAATAGAGATATGAAACTATTCAAAGAATTTAAAGAGTTTGCTGTTAAAGGAAATATGATGGATATGGCCATTGGTATTATAATTGGTGCATCATTCAACAAAGTTATTGATGTATTGGTTAAAAAAGTATTCCTGCCACCATTGTCTTTATTAACGGGCGGTGCAAATATACAAAGCAAGCGTATAATACTTAGAGAAGCCGTAGTGGACACCACAGGTAAAAATATTACCGATGAGGTTGCTATAGGCTATGGTGCCTTAGGTGAAGCTATGTTAGATTTTTTAATTATTGGTTTTACTGTTTTTATTGTGGTGAAGTTTATGAATAGGCTACGAAATAGAGCACAAGATACTAAAGATGAAACCGTCGTAACGCCTAAGGACATTGAGCTTTTATCTAAACTTACAGACTTGATGGAGGAGCAGAATAAGTTGTTAAAAACAAAATAGTAGTTATGGCTAAAACCGGCAGAGAAAAGAATACGAAGAATAAAGCGAAGCATTCCAAATTAATGGATAAGAAGAAAAATAAAAAGAAAGCTGAAGCTGAATTACTGAAGGAGCGCTTAAAAGCTATTATAAATAAAGCAAAGAAAGAAAAAGAAAAAGATTAAAAAACGTTCGATATCTTATTAAAGGCAATGTCTTTAAAATCTTTAACAACCATATTTGCAGTTTAATAATCTTGATTTTTGGAGTGAAAACTATCAAAACCAACACAATAAATACCTGCCGCATTTGCTGCTTTAATCCCGTTTGTTGAATCTTCAATAACTATGCATTCATCTTTTGAAAACCCAGAAGC
>NZ_JBATHX010000135.1:0-17370 GCF_049667265.1 Algibacter sp.
AAATTGAAGCCATTGCTATTGGAAACGGCACAGCATCTAGAGAAACCGAGGCCTTAATTAGAAAAGTACATTTTAAAAATGATATACAAGTATTTGTAGTTAGCGAGGCAGGAGCAAGTATTTATTCGGCGTCAAAAATAGCCCGAGAAGAATTCCCAGATTATGATGTGACTGTTCGTGGTTCGGTATCTATTGGTCGTCGTTTACAAGATCCATTGGCCGAATTGGTAAAAATCGATGCAAAGTCTATTGGCGTTGGGCAATACCAACACGATGTAGACCAAACCAAACTCCAAAAACAATTGGATGTGGTTGTTGAAAATTGTGTGAACGCAGTTGGAGTAAACATAAATACGGCAAGTAAACCCTTATTAAGTTCCGTTTCTGGAATCGGTCCAAAACTAGCCGAAAACATTTTTAATTACAGAAACGAAAATGGGGTTTTCACCTCCAGAAACGATATAAAAAACGTGCCGCGTTTAGGTGAAAAAGCGTTTGAGCAAGGCGCCGCTTTTTTAAGAATTAAAGATGCCAAAAACCCGTTAGATGATTCTGCCGTGCATCCCGAAAGTTATACTATTGTTGCAAAAATGGCTAAAGACCTTGGGAAATCAGTCGAAAATTTAATCGGCAATAAAGAGCTACTTAAAAAGCTAAATTTAAAAAACTATTGTACCGAATCCGTTGGATTGTTAACCCTTGAAGACATTATTAAAGAGCTAGAAAAACCAGGATTGGATATTCGCGAGCAAGCCAAAGTATTCACATTCAATCAAAATATAAAAACTATAAACGATTTACGAGAGGGGCAGTTACTACCAGGAATCGTAAACAACATTACAAATTTTGGTTGTTTCGTAGATGTTGGTATTAAAGAAAGTGGCCTAATTCATGTGTCAAACCTTTCCGATAGTTTCGTGAAGGACGTGAATGAACACGTAAGTTTGCATCAACAAATTATCGTAAAAGTGTTGGAAGTCGATGTTCCCCGAAAGCGAATTCAATTAAAACTTCATAAATAAAAAAATGCGAACCCTTGAGTTCGCATTTTTTGTGCTTAAATCGATTATCAGGAAGCTTTCCTAACAGCATGTGGTTTTGGATTTGCCTTTAAAATCAGGTTTTGCCATTTTTCAATACGTTGTAATTCATAGTTTTCAATTAAATCTTCATCTACATTGTAAAAATTAATAATGGTATTTAATTTATGAGATGATTTGTATGACAATTCTAAATACAAACTTTTTAAGTTTGTATTCTTTTTATTGGCATAGTTATAATTTTTAATAATTTGGCATTGCTTGATTTCATGAATATTAATATTGGAAATTATTGGTTTTCCAGTTTCAAAATATATGTAAGTTAAAATTTTATTATCATTACTTACACCAATAAAATTTTTTCGCCATATTTCTGTCAGGCTATACACAATGCCATTATCTTTTATTAAAGAATTTAAATATTTTTTTGTGTTGGAAGTATTATTTGTTCCATTAATAATAAATAATAAAAAAGGAATAAACACGCTTAAAGTTACAATTATAGATATAATTATCATTGGAATTTTCATCTTGTTTGTATATTAAATTAATTTGATTGAATTTTAAAAACCCCCATAAATCATTTATAACGACTGGGTTTTTTGGAAATGCAGAAAAAATAATAGGCTACAAGAAGGTGTGAAACGGGAAGATTTTTTCAAATGCCGTTAAACTTAAATCAATGAATGTACAGGTTTTTAAATAATGAGAATTATTTTCAACCAACACCTTATTTAAAGGCAAATACGATTCTAAATAATTTGGGTAGTTTTTCTTTTTATCAAAATTAAATAATTCTAAAAAAGAAGAGTTATTGGAGGTTGCGCAGGTGTTAAATGAATGGTCAATTTTAATATCATGCCCGGAATTAGCAGATGTATTAAAAATGTTGCTTTCAGTTTCCGATAAAAAAAGCAAAAAGAAAGCTACAGTAAAAGAAAAAAGCAAACAGTTTAACTTAAACATTTTTCACTAAAATAATAGTTTAAAGGTATAAACAAAAATGTTAAGAAAAAGATAAATTTTTATATAATTAAATGGATATAATTCTATCTATTCATATTCTTTATTTGGTCAACAAAATCATCCAGATCAGCGCCATTATGCACTAAAGTCATAGCCTTGTCTATAATGTATTTTACGTTTACCGCATGAAATCCAAGTCCAACAGCAATCTTCTTCAAAAGCGAAAATTCAGAGTCCCCTTTAATATAATCTACATGTACCATACGCACCAAATCGTATAAACGCTCTAAACGCAAATCATAAGAAACTGGCGGGTTTATAGGGTGCGATTCATAATTCTCTAAAATAGCCTTATAATCACCCTCACCAATCTCCAAACGCTGTGCTAAACGGTCTAAAAACGCTCGCTCTTCCGGCGAAATAATACCATCATCCATAGCCACACGAACTATCGATGCAAAATGACTCTCATTACGCTTTTTAAAACCACTATCAAATAAATCAGAAAACGACATATATACTTCTTTTTTAGTGCTACAAACCTACATATTTTTTTTAAGATTTTAAACCGAAACGATATTTTTTTAGGCGCCTGCCTGCCGGTCGGCAGGTTACCACAAGGGTCAGGCTTTCGGCAGTCGCTTCCCGATAAAAAAATCGGGAGAGCTTCAACAAATGCCTCAATCCTTAACGCGAGTACACAACTTTTTTAAGCATTAAAATTATTCGTGAAAATCCAGTTTATCCACAAAAAAATAATCCGAAACCGTATATTTGCACCTCAAAACAAAATTAGGTGAGTAAAACGAGTATCTCTCAAACCTATTTACAGGCTTTGCAAACGCAAAATCTGCAAAATACTATTGCCCAAACTGGAGCAAAAACACATGTAAAGGGACTTGTAGGGTCTTCTTTTTCTTTTGTAATTTCTAGCATTTTCAAAGCCTGCGAAAAACCTTTTTTACTCGTTTTTAACGATAAGGAAGAGGCGGCACATTATCTAAACGATTTAGAGCAATTGTTAAATGATAAAGATGTTTTGTTTTATCCTGGAAGTTACCGTAGGCCATACGAAATTGAAGAAACCGATAACGCAAATGTGCTTTTACGTTCCGAGGTTTTAAACCGAATAAATTCGCAAAAAAAACCAGCTATAATTGTCACCTATCCCGATGCCCTTTTCGAGCAAGTAGTTACCAGAAAAGAGTTGGAGCGCCATACGCTAAAAGTTGGTGTAAATGATAAATTGTCCATCGATTTTGTAAACGAAATGTTGTTTGAATACAAGTTTAAACGTGTCGATTTTGTTACCGAACCTGGTGAGTTTTCAGTTCGTGGTGGTATTGTGGATGTGTTTTCATTTTCGCATGACGAACCTTATAGAATCGAATTTTTCGGCGATGAGGTAGATAGTATTAGAACCTTTGATGTTGAAACGCAACTCTCCATCGAGCAAATTAAAAAAATAAGTATCATTCCAAATGTTGCAAATAAATTGCTGGAAGAAAGCAGGCAAAGTTTTTTAAAATACATCGCTCAGAAAACAGTCGTGTGTTTAAAAAATGCCGATTTACTTTTTTCCAGAATCGACGATTTTTACGGTAAAGCTGAAGAAGCCTATAAAGCATTGTCTGGAGATATAAAACATGCCAAACCTAACGAGTTGTTTTGTAATTCTACCTTACTAAAAAAACAATTACTTGATTTTTCAATTATAGAATTTGGTACGCAAAGTGTCTTTTGTCATTCAGAGCTTAGCGAAGAATCTCAAAGCATTCAATATAATACCACGCCACAACCAGCATTCAACAAACAATTCAATCTATTAATAGAAGATTTAAACACCAATACCGAAAATGGTTATACCAATTTCATTGCCTGTGTAAGCGAGCAACAATCCAAACGTTTTCACGATATTTTTGACGATTCTCATCTTGATGTAAAAGCCTATCAAACCATTATTTTGTCATTACATCAAGGGTTTATAGATCATGATAACAAAATAGTTTGTTATACTGATCATCAAATATTTGAGCGATACCATAAATTTCATCTTAAAAACGGCTATGCTAAAAAACAAGCCATCACTTTAAAAGAGTTGACTAACCTTGATATTGGCGATTATGTAACACATATCGATCATGGCATTGGGCGTTTTGGCGGCCTTCAAAAAATAGATGTTGAAGGTAAAAAGCAGGAAGCTATAAAATTGGTTTATGGCGAGCGCGATGTGTTGTATTTGAGTATACATTCGCTTCATAAAATCACAAAGTTTAATGGAAAGGATGGCAAACCACCCAAAATTTATAAATTAGGAAGTAACGCTTGGAAAACTTTAAAACAGAAAACTAAAGCCCGTGTAAAACATGTTGCTTTTAACCTTATTAAACTTTACGCGAAACGTAAAACCGAAAAAGGTTATCAGTACAATCCTGATAGTTACTTGCAACATGAGTTGGAAGCGTCTTTTATTTATGAAGACACGCCCGACCAAAGTACAGCAACCGCGGATATTAAAGGCGATATGGAAAGCGAACGCCCAATGGACAGGCTTATTTGTGGTGATGTGGGATTTGGTAAAACCGAAGTCGCTATTCGAGCAGCATTTAAAGCGGTTGATAATGGTAAACAAGTGGCCGTTTTAGTGCCAACTACTATTTTGGCTTATCAGCATTCTAGAACGTTTAAAGAGCGCTTAAAAGAATTTCCTGTAACGGTTGATTATGTAAACCGTTTCAGAACCGCAAAGGAAAAACGTGAAACATTAGAGGGCTTGGAACAAGGAAAAGTGGATATCATCATCGGTACCCATCAACTCGTTAATAAAAACGTTAAGTTTAAAGATTTAGGCTTGTTAATTGTTGATGAGGAGCAAAAATTTGGAGTAGCAGTAAAAGAAAAACTTAAAACCATAAAAGATAATGTGGATGTGTTGACTTTAACTGCAACACCAATTCCTAGAACCTTGCAGTTTAGTTTAATGGCAGCACGAGATATGTCGGTTATTACCACGCCACCGCCAAACCGTTATCCTATTGAAAGTCATGTTATTCGGTTTAGTGAAGATACCATTCGTGATGCGGTGAGTTACGAAATTCAACGTGGTGGGCAAATTTTCTTTATTCATAATCGTATTGAAAACATAAAAGAAGTAGCAGGCATGTTACAACGGTTAGTTCCTGATGCAAAAATTGGCATCGGACATGGGCAAATGGAAGGCAAAAAGCTGGAACAACTTATGCTTCAGTTTATGGATGGTGGTTTTGATGTTTTGGTTAGTACAACCATTGTTGAAAGTGGTTTGGATGTACCTAACGCCAACACCATTTTCATAAATAATGCCAATAATTTTGGATTGAGTGATTTGCACCAAATGCGCGGTAGAGTAGGGCGAAGTAACAAAAAAGCCTTCTGTTATTTCATCACTCCGGAATATTCAGCCATGACAGATGATGCCAGAAAACGGATTACAGCTTTAGAACAATTCACCGATTTAGGAAGCGGTTTCAATATTGCCATGAAAGATTTAGAAATTCGCGGTGCTGGCGATTTATTAGGTGGTGAGCAAAGTGGTTTTATAAATGAAATCGGGTTTGATACCTATCAGAAAATTTTAAATGAAGCCATTGAAGAACTCAAAGAAAATGAGTTTAGAGATTTATATAATGAAGACGAAGTCACAAAAGTTTATGTAAAAGATGTTACCATCGATACTGATTTTGAGCTTTTATTCCCAGATAGTTACGTAAATAATATTGCAGAACGATTAAGTTTATATACACAATTAAACAATATTAAAACTGAAGCAGAATTGCATACCTTTGAAACGGAGTTAATTGACCGTTTTGGAGAATTACCAAAACAAGTGACCGATTTGTTAAATAGTGTCAAAATTAAGTGGTTAGCTACCAAAATTGGGTTTGAAAAAATCATTATGAAGCATGGAAAACTAGTTGGCTATTTTATAAACGATCAACAAAGTCGTTTTTACCAAAGCGCCAGTTTTACAAAGGTTTTGCAATTTGTGCAAACGCATCCTCACGCATGTAGAATGAAGGAAAAACAAACTCGCGCAGGTTTGCGATTAATGTTAACTTTTGAAAATATAAAAACCATAAAACAAGCTTTAGAAGCCCTTAAACCTATTGTGGCTTAATTATTGTTTTAACTTAATAAACAACTATTTGTAATGTATAAACGCTTACTATTTTTAACCTTTTTATTACCAAGTTTGCTTTTAGCACAACACAGCATAAAAGGAGTTTTCTCACCAGCAAAAGATTATAATTTTGCTTTACTTTATAAAGTGAACCCAACTATTTCAGATTATGTAACCAACGCTGAGATCCAAAAAGATGGCAGTTTTGAGTTTAAATTGGATTCAACACACACAAAAGGTACCTATCGTTTAGTTTATGCTGTACCTCAAGAAGATTATAATTTTGATATTATTTATAACGGAAAAGAAGATATTGAACTGGCATTTAATTCTGAAACTGGGGTTGAGTTTAAAAAATCGACCGAAAATAAATTATTAGCTTCTTACACCAATAGCATGTCTATGGTTACCCAAAGTATAGGTAATTATTTTAGTCAGGAAAGTAAGGATACTACAGCATTAAAAGCCATTTTTAAAACGCAAAGAGAAACTCAGGCAAATTTCGAGAAAGCCGCTACAGGTACTCGGGCACTAGCTTTTATAAAGGCCAACAAGCCTTATATTCCAAAAAAGATTGAAGGTGTAAAAACGTATATAAGTAATTTAAAAAAGCATTATTTCGATTTTGTAGATTTTAATAATCCAATACTTCAAAGTTCTAGTTTTTTAGAAGAGCGGATGCTTAATTATGTTTTCGGAATGTCTTCAGAATCTAAAGATGAATTAGAAAATTACAAAGAAAACATTGATGTTGTATATGGTCATATGAAAATAGCTCCAAAAAAAGTACAACGTATTTTGTTATTTGATTTATGGCAACAAATGGCTGATTTAAAATATGAATCGGTTTCAAATTATATTGCCGAAACCTACTTAATGGATATTGCCGTAAATTTAAATGACCAACAACTTTTACAATCTTTAATATTATACAAAAACCTTTCTAAAGGAACGGTTGCTCCGAATTTTGACTTAGAAATTAAAGAAAACGGGAAACTTGTAACAAAGAAATTAACCGATTTAAAAGGTGCTGAAAATTATATTATTGTTTTCTGGAGCAGTACATGTTCTCATTGTTTAGATGAAATCCCCCAATTACAAACGTTTTTAGGCTCTTTAGAAAAAAACAAGGTAAAAATAGTTGCCGTAGGTTTAGAAGATGAACCTTATGGCTGGAAAAATTTAACTTTTGATTACCCATATTTTATTCATGTTTATGGTGAAGGAAAATGGGAAAACAAAATTGGAGACGCTTATGGTGTATCTTCAACACCAACCTATTTTATTTTAGACAAAGACAAGAAAATTGTTGCAAAACCTTTAAATTTTGACGTATTGAAAGCATATTTTGAAGGTGATGAAGAAGAATAAATAATTAAAAATGATAAAAAGCATTTTCTAAATGCTCAATATTAAAGCCTTTGCCTTCTTTCACAATAGCAATGATGTCAAAACGGACTTCCACATCTAAATCGTTTACGGTTACATATTCATCAACAGCTTTTACCAAACGCTGAATCTGTTTGGGTTTCACAAAATCTTGAGGGTCTCCAAAATCGGCAGTAGAACGTGTTTTTACTTCAACAATAGCTAAAATATCTTCTTTTTTGGCAATAATATCGACTTCAGCTTTTTCAAAACGGTAGTTGCGTTCAATAATTTCGTAGTTGTTTTTCAGAAGAAAATCTACTGCTAATTGTTCGCCTTTTTTACCGAGTTCGTTGTGTTGTGCCATAAGTTACCCTCTAAACAAAAAGAAATCTTCTTTCATATCTTCAATTTTCTCATCTTTATTAGTGATAATATATTCAATAGCTTTTGTTGTAAAATCTGCCCCTTTTTCAGTTAATGACACAATGTTTTTATCAAATTGAATCATGTTGTTTTTTAAGGCTAAATCTAAAACCGTTTTAGACCGTACTTTTTGCCAGTTAATATGTTCGTTGAGGTGGTTTACATGACGTTCACTTTCTTCGGTATGATTTTTTAAATGCAATAAGAAAGTTAATAGCGACACTTCGGTACGTTGTTGCTTTTCTCGATACATAACGGCAATATAACCTTTACTTGGTGCAAATAAATAAACCGCCAAAAATAGCAATCCTAACATGGTGGTTATGGATCCAGCAATTGAAGCGTCTAACCCATGTGCCAACCAATATCCAGAAATAGCACTAAATACGCCAAAACAAATGGCGTAAATGAGCATGCGTTTTAATTCGTTAGTCAATAAATAAGCCGTTGCAGCCGGCGCAATCATTAAAGCGACCACTAAAATAGCACCAACAGCATCAAAAGCGCCAACGGTGGTTACTGATGAAACTGTCATAAGTCCGTAATGGATAAGTGCTGGTGAAAACCCTAATGAAGCTGCTAAGCCAGCATCAAACGTACTTATTTTCAATTCCTTAAAAAATGCAAGTAATAGGACAATGGTTATGATGAGGATGCTTCCAATAATCCAAAGCGATTTCGGGCCTACATCAGTTCCTCCAATAAGTAACCTGTCAAAAGGTGCAAATGCTAACTCGCCTAATAAAACGGCATCGACATCTAAATGCACATCGTTGGCGTTTTTAGCAATCATGATGACTCCAATACTAAACAAAATAGGAAATACTAAACCAATGGCCGTATCTTCTTTTACAAGACCCGTTTTTTGGATGTATTCAACTAAAACAACGGTAATAATTCCTGTAAAAGCAGCGAGTAAAATAAGTAATGGAGAATTTAAATCTTGAGTTATGAAAAAACCAATAACAATACCTGGCAAAATGGAATGACTAATAGCATCGCTAATCATGGCCATTTTACGGAGTACTAAAAATGTTCCTGGAATGGCACAAGCAATAGCAACCAAACTCGCAATAAGCTGTATTTCTAATTGAGCATTACTCATTGTTTTCGGTTTGTTGGTTATATAAATTGGCGGCTGTTTTAAAACCTTCTTCAGTTAAACTCCACATGGTTCCTTCTAATTTTACATAGTTTTTTTTAACTAATTTCTGTAAGGTGCTTTTAGTATAACCTTGAAAATTATTTAAAATTTTAATAGCATGTGGATGTGATATGTTTTCATGTGTTTCAGCAATGCGAAACATAAAGGCTAATGTTTTTTGCAATTCTAAATCGCGACGGTTTTTAATAAAACGGATTTGCTTAAATAATAAACCGCGACTAGGGGAAAAAATAAACGAAAATATTACAAACACACCGGCAACAATGACAATTACTGGACCTGTTGAAAGATTGTTTTGACTAGCACTAATAGCGGTTCCGAAAACACCAGAAAACGCACCGAATATGGCAGCTAAAAAAACCATAACGCTTAAACTATTTGTCCATTGGCGTGCTGCTGCTGCAGGCGCTAATAACATGGCACTCATTAAAACAACACCAACCGTTTGTAAGCCTAAAACGATGGCTAATACGATAAAAGTTGTAATTAGAATATCAATAAAATTGGTATTGAACCCTAAGGTTTTAGTATAATCGGCATCAAAGAGTAGGATTTTAAATTCTTTCCACAATAATAATAATATGAATAGACAAACGCCTGTTACCATGGCCATCATCCAAACATCGCTTTCAACTAAAGTGGCTGCTTGTCCAAATAAATATTTATCTAATCCTGCTTGATTGGCATTAGGTTGCTTTTGAATGAAAGTGAGTAGGAGCATTCCAAAACCAAAGAATAATGATAGAATTAAACCCAGAGCAGTATCTGATTTTAAATGAGTTTTACTGATGATACCACGAATCCAAAAAGTTCCAAGAAGTCCGCTAACTAAGGCGCCTAATAGTAATGTGTTACTGTCTTTTGCTCCTGTTATTAAAAAGGCAATAGCAATTCCTGGTAAGGCAGCATGTGAAATGGCATCGCCTAAAAGACTTTGTTTTCTTAACACAGCGAAACTTCCAAGCATACCGGTAACTGCGCCAAGTATGGCGGTTCCTAAGGTAATTGTTCTTAGGGTGTAATCTGTGAAAACTAGTTTTATGTATTCTGTTATATCCATAATTCCTGCGAAGGCAGGAATCTCTTCCTTATTCGCATTATATTTTTTTTAGCCTGAATATGTATCAGGATCTCATTTATTACGTTCATTTTGTCTTGATACAAAACGAACCAAACCTGCCTGCCGGCAGGCAGGAAATCAAGATCAAGCCGAGGAATTTTTCAGTAAAAACTGAAAACCGATTTGAAAACTCCGCGTCGAACTTCGTTCTCCTGTTCTCGGAGATTTTCTTCATCTATTCTGCGCCTTGACAATCAATTCTTTTAAATTGAATAGGGACTTGACACTCTATTAGTTTTGTTTATTAATCTAATTTTATTTCAATTACTCCTTACTCCTTACTCCTTACTCCTTACTCCTGTATGCTCACTTTATAGTTAATACCATAGGTTTTGGTTAAATTATCGTCATTAAAAATATCTTTAACAGGACCTGTTGCAATCTTTTTTACGTTTAAAAAAGTTACCCAATCAAAATACTCTGGTACGGTTTGTAAATCGTGATGTACCACAATGACTGTTTTCCCCTCCTTTCTTAATTCTTTTAAAATATTGATGATGGCTATTTCTGTAGTTGCATCAACTCCTTGAAAGGGTTCATCCATAAAATAAATGGATGCATTTTGCACTAATGCCCGTGCTAAAAATATACGTTGTTGTTGGCCACCAGAAAGCTGACTTATTTGTCGGTTTTTAAAGGGTAACATGCCGACTTTTTCAAGTGCTTCTAAAGATGCTTTTTTTTCTTTTTGTCCGGGTCGTTTTATCCAACCCAAACTTCCGTAAGTTCCCATCATAACAACATCTAAGGCTGTTGTTGGAAAGTCCCAATCGACACTTCCTTTTTGTGGCACATAGGCTACAATTTGACGCTGTTTTTCGTATGGCTTGCCAAAAATTTCTACACTTCCGGCAATGGGTTTCAGAATTCCTAAAATAGATTTGATTAGCGTTGATTTCCCAGCGCCATTCGGACCAACAATAGCCATAAGTACGCCTTCTGGGATTTCTAAATCGATATCCCAAAGTACGGGTTTGTAGTTGTATGCTACGGTAAGGTCGTCTACTTTTACGGCTATTACACCTGTGGAGGCAGGTGTCTCTTTTTGGTTTTTATCTATTTTTTGTTCCATGACTATTATATTTAATGTTCATCCCGATAAAAATCGGGATGAAAACCGATTTGAAGACTCCACGTCGAACTTTGTTCTCCTGGTTTCGGAGATTTTCTTCATCTATTCTGCGCCTTGGCGTTCAATTCTTCGAATTGATTTGGGTGTTGGTTTTCTGACTTGTGCTTTTTTAAATCAAACTTATTTTTAATCTTTCTAACTTCTAACTTCTAACTTCTAACTTCTAACTTCTAACTTCTAACTTCTAACTTCTAACTTCTAACTTCTAAGTATGTCCAACTAGATGCTTTTTAAAGTGACCTTGGCTGATAATCTAGCCCTGATAGATGCGGCATCCTTTTTTGAGGCACGAGAAAAAGATACAGCGGATAGCAGGAAATAGCTTCAAATAATTTTACTTTAAAGCATTCACAATGGTATTCACATTATACTCAAACATGCCGATATAAGTGCCTTCTACAGTTCCTGCATTTCCAAGCGCATCGGAATATAAAGAGCCGCCAATAATGACGTTATGACCTTTTGAATTTACTGCCGCCTGTAAGGCTTCTATAGTTCGTTTTGGTACCGAGCTTTCTATAAAAATGGCTTTAACTTTCTTTTCTATAATAAAGGCCGATAGGTTTTGAACGTCTTGAACACCTGCTTCGGTAGCTGTTGAAAGACCTTGTAAACCATGAACTTCAAAACCGAATGCTTTTCCAAAATAATTAAAGGCATCATGAGCCGTTACTAAAATACGTTGTTCTTTTGGAAGCGTATCTATAGTTGCCTTTAATTGTATTTTTAAGTTTTCTAATTGCTTTATGTACGCATCGCCATTATCTTGAAAAGTTGTTTTTTGTTCTGGAATGGCTTCTGAAAGTTTTTTGACAACAAAATGGGTTGCTTGGATCCAATAATCGACATTAAACCAAACATGTGGATCGTAATTTGAAGCGAAATATTCTGAGCCAATAAGCGTGTTTTTATCTAAAGCGTCTCCAATGGCAATGGTTTTTATGTTTTTCATTTTCTCAAAAACTTCTACCAGTTTGCCTTCAAGGTGCAAACCGTTATAAAAAATAATATCAGCGTTTGATAATTTTGTAACATCACCTTCGCTGGCTTTGTAAAGATGCGGATCTACACCGCTTCCCATTAACCCTTGTAAGTTGATGTGGTCTCCGCCAACATTTTTAACTAAATCGGTTATCATAGATGTTGTGGTAACTACGTTTAGTTTTCCGTTGGTTTGTTTTTCGTTTTTGCAATTGAAAATTGTTAATGCAATAAGAAAAAGTAGTATTGTTTTTTTCATGTTTAATTTATTTTTTTCTAATTCTATAGCTTAACCCTAGTCCTAGTAAAAGGTCTTGGCCTTCCGTGATACTTGTTCCGAAATATGCGTCTAATTGAAAATCATTTGACACTAAATAGGTTAAACCTGCATCCCAATAATGATTAAAATTAGTGCCTTCGGGTAAATCGCCATAAAGTTCGGCAAATGCACCTATTTTATTTGACAAACTATAGCCGTAAGAAAGAGTATAGATATAACTTGCTGTTGTTGAATCTCCATCCCAAGCCATACCTAAGTTGTAACCCAAGCTGGAGTTTTCACTTAATGTATGTGAAAAGGAAAACCTAAAATCTGTTCCGGTACTTGTAGATTTGTTATCGTAACTAGCAAAAAAGGGATGGGTTGTATGGAGTAAAAGCGCCATTTCTGGGATTGCTCCTTTTTCTTCTGTTATAGCTATTTTTACGCCTAATAGTAATGGTGAAAAACCGCTTGATACAGCATTTAGTTTGTTACCATTTATTTTTGTAACACCTTCAATAAAATTCCAGCCTAATCGTAATTCTATGTTATCTAAAATACCATATCGAATTAACATGGTATTATAGGTGTAGTTTTCAGACTGGATATTATTAGTTTCAAAAGACTCATATAAACCACCTGTTTCTAATTGTAAAACACTTTTGCCTACTGTTGAAGAAGCTTCGGTAGCGTCTGGTCTATCGGCGACTAATGCATCTGTTTCTCGTTCAGTTTCTTGTGAAAAAGCTGTTAAATTAGTTGCGCATAAAACTGCTAAAATTCTAATCTTGTTCATTAACATAAATAATTGATGTAAAATCCTCATTTAGTAGAATAGTATTATTGTTTATTGAAATTTGAGTCATTCTATTTTTACTGAATTGTTTTGAAACCAAAACCGTATTGCCGTATTTTAAACCATGTTGCGCACAAAAATCAAAGAATTCCTTGTCATCACTCATTAAACGAGAAATGATATAAGTTTTTCCTTCTTTAGTTTTTGATAATGAAATGGAATTATCTGTGGTGGTTATTTCACCATCTGCGTTTGGAATAGGGTCGCCATGCGGATCGAATTTTGGGTTACCTAAATACTCACTTATTTTATTAGCTAATAAATCAGAAGTTTGATGCTCTAGTAATTCGGCTTCTCTATGAATATCATGCAATGATAAATCAAAAAGTTTAAATAAAAGCGCTTCCCATAGGCGATGTTTTCTAACAACGTTTAGAGCCATTTTAGTGCCTTTGTCTGTTAGTTTTAGCTCTTGGTATTTTTCATAATCAAGTAATTCCTTTAGGGCAAGTTTTTTAGCCATATCGGTAGCTGCGGCATTTGAAATCCCTAATTCTTTGGCGATATTTCCAGGTTTGGTATCGTTATTATTGCTTTTTTCGTTTTTGTAAATGGCTTTTACAAAATTTTCAATAGCTACTGACATTTGATGTGCTTTAAAATATTTTTAAGTTAGCTTAAAAATTAGTCAAAGGTAACTAAAAAATTCAATTCTAAGTAATTAAAATGGTTACAAACGAAATAGTTTTATGGAATAATATTTCTAACAAACACATGAAATTCCATTTTTGGCATGATTTAAGCTTATTAAATTAAAACAATACTAATGAAACACGGCCTTTTATTTCTAGTTATTTTAATAACTAGTTTTACTTTTTCTCAAAATTCTATAAATACTCAAAATGATGAAGAATTATCGGTAATTAGTAGAGTATATCAAGGGAAATCCATAGATATAGAGAACTTTACAATTGCATTTATTGATGTTTTACAGGACTCAAGATGTCCAAAGGAAGCACATTGTATTTGGGCAGGCGAGGTTGTTATTCTAGTAGATTTGTACGAGAATGGTAAAAAAGTTGAACGTAAAAAAATGACTTTAAATCCTAAAACTGGATTACAAAAAAGTATGGGGAACTTATTTTTTTCGGATAATTTGACGTTATCTGTTTTAAATGTTTTGCCTTATCCTAAAGCTGAAAATAAAACGCCATTAAAGAACTATTATTTAGTTTTGAATACTACGTATTAAGAGCAACCACAGCCATCATCGCCACCACATGCCTTTTTAGGTTTTGATTTTTTCCAAAAGAATTTTTTAATCAAAAAAGACAGCGCCAATGCTATGGCAGTAAAAACTAATATGTTTTGAATGATTTCGTTCATAATTAGTTAGTCGAATTTAGTTTATAATCATTTCAATAATTGAAATGCTATTAAAGCTACAATATACGCAAAAGCCGTCATAATTATAAGTTGTAATACGGGCCATTTCCAAGTATTAGTTTCTTTCTTTACAATAGCTAAAGTACTCATACATTGCATGGCAAAAGCATAGAATAATAACAAAGATATCCCAGAGGCAAAGGTGAATAAAGGGCCGCCTAAAATAGGATTCACTTCGCCAGCCATTCTATTCTTTATGGTTTCTTCTTCATCACTACCAACACTATAAATAGTAGCTAAAGTGCCTACAAAAACTTCTCTAGCTGCAAATGAGCTTACTATGGCAATTCCAATTTTCCAATCGTAACCTAAAGGTCTTATTGCAGGTTCAATGGCATGTCCAGCAATTCCAATAAAAGAATGTTCGAGTTTATGGGATGCTATTTTTTGTTGTAACTCATCAGTAGGTAGGTTTTCAGAAGCAAATTCTGTTTTTACAATATTTTCTGCATCATTAAACTGCTCACCTGGCCCATAAGATGCCAAAAACCAAAGAATAATTGAAATGGCTAAAATAATTTTACCAGCGCCAAAAATAAATGCTTTTGTTTTTTCAATGACGGTTAGTGCTACATTTTTAAAAAGCGGTAATTTGTAATTTGGCATTTCAACTACAAAAAATGTTTTGCTTTTTATTTTTAATATTTTATTTAAAAAGTAAGCAGAAACAATAGCGGTTCCAAATCCAATAAGGTAAAGTAACATTAAGGTTAAGGCTTGATAGCTTAATCCGATAAATCTGCCTTCCGGAATTACCAAAGCAATAATAATTAGATAAACTGGTAAACGAGCAGAACAGGTTGTAAAAGGTGTTACTAATATGGTGATTAAACGTTCTTTCCAGCTTTCAATATTTCTGGTGGCCATAATAGCAGGAATGGCACAAGCTGTTCCAGAAATAAGAGGTACAATACTTTTTCCACTCAATCCGAAACGTCGCATTATCCTGTCCATTAAAAAAACAACACGGCTCATATAACCACTTTCTTCAAGCACAGCAATGAATAAAAACAGAAAGGCAATTTGCGGAATAAATATGACTATCCCACCAAGTCCAGGAATAATACCTTCGGCTAACAAACTTGTAAAAGCACCTTGTGGTAATTGATTTTTTGTCCATTCGCTTAATGATGCAAAGGCACTATCAATAAAATCCATCGGAATGCTTGACCAATCATATATAGCCTGAAATATGGTAAGCAAAATAATGCCGAAAATAACATAGCCCCAGATTTTATGGGTTAAAACTCTATCAAGTTTTATGCGTAAATCTTTAGCCTGACTCAGATCTATAGTTTGTCCTTTATCAAGCGCCTGATTTATAAATTGATAGCGTTTTATAGTTTCCTTTTGTTGTAACCGCTTTAAATCAGCTTTACTTTTTGTTTTAAAATTGGCAACTGCATCAATTTCATTTCTATCGGTTTTCCCAAAATTAACATCTTGAGTAATAACCAACCAAAGCTTGTAAAGTAATTGGTTTGGGAATGCTTTTTTTAAATTCCCGAAATAATCAACATCAATTTGTGTAGTATCTAAACAAGGCTCAATAGAAACATCTTTAAAATTAGAAATTAGCTGCTTTAACTTATCAATACCTTCGTTTTTTCGAGTACTTATTAGTGCAATTTTAGTTTTTAGCTTTTCTTCTAAATAATCAATATCTAACGAAATTCCTTTGTATCTCATGCGGTCAGCCATATTAATAACTAACAAGGTTGGGATTTCTAAATCTTTAATTTGAGTAAAAAGTAAAAGGTTTCGTTTTAAATTTTCAACATCCGTAACAACAACAGCAATATCAGGAAAATCTTTATCGTTTTTGTTAAGCAAAAGTTCAATAACTACATTTTCATCAAGCGACGACGCATTTAAACTGTAAGTACCTGGCAAATCAATAATATGCGCTTTTACACCACGTGGCAGTTTACAAAGTCCCTGTTTTTTTTCAACAGTAATGCCTGGATAATTCCCAACTTTTTGATTTAAACCCGTTAAAGCATTAAAAACAGAGGTTTTTCCTGTGTTCGGGTTTCCAATTAATGCGACATTTATTTGTTTACTCATTTTTTATTTTTTCAATTAAAATATGAGAAGCAGTTTCTTTTCTAATAGCCAAATGCGTACCGTTAATATTTAAATACATTGGGTCTTGAAAGGGCGCAACTTGAACCAACTCTACCGAATTACCTGGTAAACAGCCCATTTCAAGCAGTTTTAAAGGAATATGAATAGACGAAACATCAATAATAACAGCGCGTTCTCCGCGTTTTAAATGTGCTAAAGTATCTTGCAAGCTTATTTAGATTGATTTTAAAGAAGCAAAAGTAATGTAAAAGTTTAAAACCGAAAAGTTAAAAAGTTTTTAATTAAAAAAGAATTCGTCACTAGTCTAGTTTAGCGTTTCTAATCAGATGGTTTTTAAATGAAACATGAAACTGAATTTTATTTGGGCGTTACCACAAGGGTCGGGCCTGCCTGCCGGCAGGCAGGCCTACCACAGTCACCC
>NZ_JBATHX010000136.1:0-6813 GCF_049667265.1 Algibacter sp.
ATAATAATCTGTGGCGCTCTAAACTTAAAGTAGGAGGGGATAAAACATTGTTGCGTTGCGTATCATAACCGTAAGGTAAAAAGGTTTTAAAACTTTTGCCGTCTATTGGGTCAGTAAATTTTTCTCCTTTTAGAAAGAACGCTAAAACAGGTCGAATAATGTAGCTTAACCTAATAAGTATTGGCCTTGGGATTGCATTTAGAATTAATTTGAAGAGTTTCTTTGACACGAATTTCACGAATTTTCACAAATCATTATAAAATGACTCTCTTATATTTTAAACTATCTTCTCCAAAATTAATTAAAATTCCTAGCTGTAATTTTGAAACCGCTAAATAATTTAATGTTTGTTTAGTATGAGCAGTAGTTAAACAGTTAATAGCCTTTAATTCGAGTACTATTTTATCATTTATTATAAAATCTGCTTTGTATTTATGAGGTAATAAATTCCCTTTATATGTAATTCCGAATTTCTTTTCTCTAGAATATACTATTCCATTATCCATAAACTCTATTTCCAACGCATCTGCATAAACAACTTCATTAAAGCCTTTCCCCAATTGGTTATGCACTTCCATGCAAATACCAATAATTTTGTAGGCATCTTCTTTATAAATTATTTCAGTCATTTAGTGATAGAGTAAGAATTTGTGAAAATTCGTGTCAAAAATTAAAGCACTAAAGCTTTTTGACGAAATTCATCTTCTTCATTGCTTTCAATACCTAAAGCTTTATAAATATAAGCAAACGTTGAAAGTAGCTCTGGTTTACCGTCAACTAAAGCCACATCATGCTCGAAGTGGGCAGAAGGTTTATTGTCTTGAGTGGTAATAGTCCAACCATCTCTATGTTGTTTAATACGATGAGTTCCCATATTTATCATAGGTTCGATGGCTACTACCATCCCTTCAATAAATTTTTTGCCTCTGCCACGTTTCCCATAATTTGGCATTTCTGGATCTTCGTGCATTTTAGTTCCCAAGCCATGGCCAACAAGTTCTCTTACTACACCATAACCATGGTCTTCACAATATTTTTGAATGGCATAACCAACATCGCCAACACGATTATTAGCCTTAAATTCTCTGATGCCAATATATAAAGACTCTTTGGTTACTTGGAGTAATTTTTCAATTTCTGGATCAATTTCTCCTATAGCAAATGTATACGCATGATCGCCATAAAAACCGTTTTTTAAAGCACCACAATCAATTGAAATAATATCGCCTTCAATTAGGGGGTCGTTGTTTGGAATACCATGAACAACTTGCGAGTTAGGACTCATACACAACGTGTTAGGGAAATCATATAATCCTAAAAAACCCGGAATTGCTCCGTGGTCTCTAACGCATGTTTCGGCTATTTTATCTAATTCAAGGGTTGTAACTCCAGGTTTAATAGCTTTTGCTAATTCCCCTAAAGTTTTAGATACTATTAAAGCACTTTCGCGCATTAATTCAATTTCTTCTCTGGTTTTTACTATAATCATATTTTAAAAATATTAGCAAAGATACTCAATTAAATAAATAATAAATCTTGTAGAATATGACATATGATAGTTTTTTTTCCCTTTTAAATCGCTAGTTTTAATCAATTAAATTTTTAAAAAAATGTTTAAAAGTGTTAGTGCTCAGGAAGCCGTAAAAGTTATTAAAAATAACGATAGAGTTTACTTGCAAGCTGCAGCCGCTGTACCTCAAATATTGGTGAATGCCATGACAGAGCGTCACGAAGAATTAAGAAATGTTGAGGTTTGTCATTTACATGTTGAAGGTAATGCGCCCTATGCTAACCCTGAATTTAAAAAGAGTTTTCATGTAAATTCCTTTTTTATTGGAAATAATGTACGCCATACTCTGACTGCGGGAAATGGATCATATACTCCAGTTTTTTTAAGTGAACTACCGTTATTATTCAAAAGAAATATTTTGCCTTTAGATGTCGCTTTAATTCATGTTTCTGTTCCAGATAGACATGGGTATTGCTCTTTAGGGGTTTCGGTAGAGGCTACTTTAGCGGCTATTGATAATGCGAAAATTGTTATTGCTCAAGTAAATGAACAAATGCCTAGAACTCATGGCGATGGTATTATTCATTATACTGAAATTGATATGTTCGTTGAATGTAACGAAGCCATACCGACACATATTTATGGCAATCCATCTAAAATTGAAGATGAAATAGGTGGTTATATTGCCAATTTAATTGAAGACAGGAGTACTTTGCAAATGGGAGTAGGGGCTATTCCTAATGCCGTATTATCTCGACTTAACAATCATAAAGATTTGGGTCTGCATACTGAAATGTTTTCAGATGGAGTTATAGATTTGATTCTAAATGATGTTATAAACGGTAATTATAAAACTATAAATCCAGGGCGTGCTTTAACAACATTCGTTATAGGGTCGAAACGTTTATATGACTATATTGATGATAATCCTTTTATTGAAATGCGTGCTTCAGATTATGTAAATGATGTTTCAATTATAAAACAAAATCCTAAAATGGTGGCAATAAATTCTGCTATTGAAGTGGATGTTACAGGTCAAGTTTGTGCAGACTCTTTAGGGTCAAAAATGTATTCAGGAGTTGGTGGGCAAATGGATTATATAAGAGGTGCGTCATTAAGTGAAGGTGGAAAAGCAATTATAGCTTTGCCTTCTGTTACGAAAAATGGTATTAGTAGGATTGTACCTTGTTTAAAACCTGGAGCAGGTGTAGTTACAACAAGATCGCATGTGCATTATGTAGTTACAGAATATGGCGTTGCTAATTTGTATGGAAAAACGATTAATAATCGAGTTAAAGCCTTAGTCAACATAGCACACCCTGATCATAGAGAATCCATTGATAGGGCTTATTTTGATTTGATATAATTTTATATTATTTTAAAAAACCAAAAAAGCCTTTTTTCTTTTCAGGAATTGGAGGAACAGTATTGGTTAACATTTGATAAACTTCTCCCCATCCGGGAAAACCACCTATGTTTCTGTCGTCGATAAATAAATCGGCATGTATCTTTCTACTTATATCATTGGTGTATTCTTCCTCTGCAAAACTTTTATTTACTGCATAAAAGCGAATGCCATTTTCTTCGCAAAATTTTACTGCGTCATCAAGTTTATCTCCACATCGATAGGTCCATAAAATAAGTCTATGTCCATCTTCTTGTAACTTTTTCAATGTTTCAAATGCAAATAATATGGGCTTACCAACTTTTGGATAGGCATCTTCAACTATAGTGCCGTCAAAATCAACAGCAATAATAAGTGTATCGTTAAAATTCATTCAATTTAGGGCTTTAATAACGGTACAAAGTTACACTATTTCTTCTAAATTAATTAAACTAAGGAGTGCTGTGTCATGGCAGCTGGTTGTTCAACATTCATAAGTTTCAAAATGGTTGGTGCCACATCACCTAAAACGCCATCTTTAATTTCTTTAAGTTCCTTATCAATTAAAATGATAGGCACCGGGTTTGTTGTATGTGCCGTATTTGGAGAACCGTCAGGATTTATCATAGTTTCGCAGTTTCCATGATCGGCAATAAGAATGGTTGTGTAGCCATTTTCTAGTCCTGCAGTTACAACATCCTTAACGCAAGCATCAACAGCTTCGCAAGCTTTTATTGCAGCCTCCATAACACCAGTATGACCAACCATATCGCCGTTTGCAAAGTTCAAACAAACAAAATCGGCGTCGCCCTTTTTAAGTTCAGGAACTAATGCATCTCTTAATTCGTATGCGCTCATTTCTGGTTTTAAATCGTAAGTTGCCACTTTTGGTGAGTTTTTAAGAATACGAGATTCTCCTTTAAAAGGCTTTTCCTGACCGCCAGAAAAGAAAAATGTAACATGCGGATATTTTTCAGTCTCAGCAATTCTAATTTGCTTTTTACCATGTTTAGATAAAACTTCACCTAGTGTTTCAGTAATATTATCTTTTTCGAAAATGACTTTTATCCCTTTAAATGCATCACTATAATTCGTTATAGTTACATAATACAAGTCCGTTTTTTTAGTATTGTATTCCGGAAAATCTTTTTGATTTAACATTTCGGTTAACTCACGACCTCTATCTGTTCTAAAATTAAAGAAGATAACCACATCACCTTTTTCAACTTTTGCATTTGGCTGGTTGTTTTTATCAGTAATGATTAATGGTTTGATGAATTCATCCGTCACATCATTATCATAATTTGCTTGAATTTCAGCTGTAGGATTTGAAGTCAACTTTCCAAATCCATTAGCAATGGCATCATAAGCTAGTTTTACACGTTCCCATCGGTTATCTCTATCCATGGCATAATAGCGACCGGTAATAGAAGCTATTTTTGTGTTAGTTCCTTTTATATAATTTTCTAAGTCTTCAACATATCCCTTACCAGATTTAGGGTCCACATCTCTACCATCTGTAAAAGCGTGTACAAAAGAATTTACACCTGCTTTATTGGCTGCATCTATAAAACCTTTTAAATGACTGGTGTGCGCATGAACGCCACCATCACTTAATAATCCTAAAAAATGAACCTTTTTATTATTATCCGAAGCATATTTTAAAGCATCAATTAAAACCTTTTCGTCTTTTAAGGTGTCTTTTTCAATGGCTAAATTAATTTTAGCCAAATCCTGATATACAATTCTACCAGCACCCAAATTCATGTGTCCAACTTCACTATTTCCCATTTGTCCTTCGGGTAAACCAACATGCAAGCCATCGGTTCGAAGGGTTGCATAAGGATATTTTTTATATAAAGAATCTATAAATGGTACGTTGGCATTATCGATAGCAGAAACTTTTGGGTCTGGAGAATTTCCCCAACCGTCAAGAATCATTAAAATAACTTTTTTGTTCATTTTTATGTTAAAATTTTAAAACTAAGCAAAGATAATAAAGTTAGTGAAATAAGGGACTATAAAACCTTTGAAAAGCCTTATTTTTTAAGGATTTATATGGGGTTGATAAAAGAAAACAATTTCGTTAATAATGTGTGAAAAAAACGTTAAAAATGTGTTATAAATGATTTTTTGTGTAACAGTTTGCCAATATTATCGTCTCTTTAGTATATCAAAAAACATAAATCAATAAATCAAATTAAAAACTTTCATCATGAAAAAAACAATCATTATTTCCGCAATGGCGTTATGCTTTTCAATGGCATCAGTTAACGCAACACCACAAACTTTAAATGAAAATTACAACGTTGAAGCTTATTTTAAAGTGAATTCGTTTTGTGTTTCCATTGCTAAAGGCGATCTAGAAACTGTTCAGAAACTAATTAGTAGAGGAGCAGATGTAAACGAAAAATCAAATGGCATGACTCCAGTAATGTATGCTGCTAAGTTTAATAGAACTGATATTTTAGAACTATTAATCGTGCATGGTGCTGACTTAAAAGCAAAGTCAGATAAAAAAATGACGGCTTTAAAATATGCACAAATCCATGGAGCTAAAGATGCAGAAACAATTTTAGTAAAAGCAATTGCTGAAGCAAAAGCTGAAAAAAGAAAATAATTATAAAAGAAAATAATTATTTGAGCTAGTCACTCGTAATAAAAAGCCTCGGTTAACGAGGCTTTTTTATGTTCTATAATTATAAAATTTTCCACATCATGTAATGCAAACCAATGTCGGATATGTTAAAGGGGTTTCCAGTAATTTGGTATCCTGTTTTTTCGTAAAACGGAACGGCTACTTCTCTAGCGTTACACCAAATTATTTTCGTGTTTTTTTCTTTAAGCAGCTGTTCGCCATGTTTTAAAATAATTTTCCCCAGATTTTTTCCTTGATGTGTTTTTAAAACGGCCATGCCTCTTAACTGATACTGAGAAACATTTTGAAGGTTCGTATTTTGGTTTTTGAAAAAAGAACAAATACCGACTATTTTAGTATCTATAAATATTCCTAAATGAATGGTAGTTTCAAGATTGTCGCCATCAAACACGCAAGTTTCAACAGGCTTTCCTGCTCGTAAAACAGGATGCCTTACTTGATAGGTTTCTTCCGAAGTGATTTGTTTTATTATGTAGTTTGAAGGTTTAATAAGTATGGGTTTCTTTTTAGTGTTTCAAACTTAAAAATATTTTGAAGAATTATTACCTTCACTTAAAACTTATTTTATGCCATTTGAATTTAAAATTATTGAGAAAGAAAAAATTAACGACGTTGTGCCTTTGGTTGAAAAACTGAATGATTTTAAAGTATCAAAAACCGAACTAGAACAGCGTTTTTCTGAAATGATTAACCAAAACTATGAGTGCGCGGTTGTTTATGATGGTGATAAATTGATAGGTGTTTGCGGTTTGTGGTATTGTACTAGACACTATTCTGGCAGAAGTGTTGAGCCAGACCATGTGGTAATTGATGACGCTTATAGAGGACAGGGAGTTGGGAAGCTTTTTTTTGGATGGATTTATAAATATGTTACAAAAAAGGGTTTTGAGGCTATGGAGCTAAACACTTATGTAATTAATTATCAATCACATAAATTTTATTTCAATGAAGGGTTTAAAATTTTGGGTTATCATTTTATAAAAAAGCTTTAATTTTTGTTGCAGAAGCAGAAACTGTTTATATATTTGCAGCGTAAAAAGCGGGAGTAGCTCAGTTGGTAGAGCGTCAGCCTTCCAAGCTGAATGTCGCCAGTTCGAACCTGGTCTCCCGCTCAAAGAGCCTCATAGAAATATGAGGCTTTTTTTATGCGGATATGTGTTAGTTGGAAACAGTAATTGACTTTAGCTGGTTTGACCGCGTGAGGGATAGTAGTGGAAAGCCCACAGCCCGACGCAGGAGGTGCGAGGACTTGTAACGGAT
>NZ_JBATHX010000137.1:0-2551 GCF_049667265.1 Algibacter sp.
CACCCGATTTAATGCCAAGTGATATTTTAGGAACTTCTGTTTTCAATTTGAAAGACTCTGAATTCGAATTTAAAAAAGGACCAATTTTCTCCAACATGATTCTTATTGATGAAATTAATAGAGCACCTGCGAAAACGCAAGCCGCTTTGTTTGAAGTTATGGAAGAGCAGCAAATAACCATTGACGGAAATAAGTTTTTATTGGATTCTCCTTTTATGGTTTTAGCCACTCAAAACCCAATTGAACAAGAAGGCACTTACAGGTTACCGGAAGCTCAATTAGATAGATTTCTTTTTAAAATAGACGTTAATTATCCGAATTTAGATGAAGAAATAGAAATATTATCCAGAGAACATTTACTAAAGGACAAAGTAAAAACCGATGAAGTAGTTTCGTTTTTAACAGCTAAACAAATTGCTGAATATCAAAATTTAGTGGCCCAAGTTTTAGTTGAAGAACATTTACTAAAATACATCGCACAACTTATTGTAGCTACCAGAAGTAATCAATTTTTGTATTTAGGCGCTTCACCAAGAGCGTCCATCGCCATTTTAAAATCGAGTAAAGCGTTTGCTGCCATGAGTGGTCGCGATTTTGTAACACCCGAAGATATTAAACGCGCCGCAATTCCTGTTTTACAACACAGAGTTATTGTAACGCCAGAACGTGAAATGGAAGGTGTTTCTAGTAAACAAATTATTAAACAAATTATTGAAACGGTTGAAATACCAAGGTAAAAAATAGGCAGTCATCAGTATTCCGTAAGCAATCAAAAACTAACAACGAACAAATTTGAAAATTTTCAAACCCTTCTACATACAACCGCGTTTTTTCTATGCAGGCATTGGCATTGTAGTTTTGTTTGCGTTGAGTTATTTCATTCCTATATTGTTTAATGTTGCGCAATTATCCATTTTAATTTTAGTGCTGCTTTTCATTTTAGACTTTCTTATTGTTTTCCTCGGAAAAAATAAAATTGAAGCTAAAAGAATACTGCCAGATAAGTTTTCAAATGGCGATAAGAATCAAATTAAGCTAGAAATTAATAACAATTACCTACTCACTATTCATCTTGAAATTATTGATGAAATACCAGAACAGTTTCAAGTCCGCGATTTTAAGATTAAAGAATCTATCGCCTCTCGTAAAACCAGATTCATTCAATATGATTTAAGACCAACAGAACGTGGCGAATATTATTTCGGCAATTTAAACATATACGCATCATCTGTTTTAAATATTGTTGCCAAACGCTTCACTTTCGAAAACGGTGCTATGGTGCCAACCTACCCAAGTTTCAAGCAACTCAAGAAATTCGAACTTCTTAATATCAACCAAAACTCCTTAGAATACGGACTCAAAAAAGTACGCCGACTTGGACATTCCATGGAATTTGAGCAAATAAAAGATTATGTTTTAGGCGACGATTTACGCACCATAAACTGGAAAGCTACCGCGAAGAAAAACCAGCTGATGGTGAATCAATTTCAAGATGAAAAATCGCAACCTGTGTATTCCATAATCGACAAAGGCCGCATCATGAAAATGCCTTTTGATGGTTTAAGCCTGTTAGATTATGCCATAAATGCAACACTTGTAATAAGTAATGTGGTTTTAAAAAAACATGATAAGGCAGGGATGCTTTCATTTTCAAAACGGATAAAAAATGTGGTAATTGCTGAAAGGCGTAGTTCGCAAATGCAACTTATTTTAGAAGCGCTTTACAATGTGAAAACCGATTTTTTTGAAAGTGATTTTAGCAGATTATATGCCAGCATCAAAAGACACATTACACACCGAAGTTTAATTTTAATGTACACCAATTTTGAAACTTTAGACGGGTTGGAGCGTCAACTCCCCTATTTAAAAGCAATTTCAAAAAGTCATTTGTTGGTGGTTATCTTCTTTAAAAACACCGAGTTGAATAGTTTGATTAAGAATAAAGCTGAAACTATCGAACAGGTTTATGACAAAGTGATAGCTGAAAAATTCGCCTTTGAAAAACGACTGATTGTGAACGAATTAAAAAAGTACGGGATCCATTCCATCCTCACAACACCAGAGCAGTTAACCATAGACACCATTAATAAATATCTTGAGATTAATGCTCGCGGGTTGCTGTAATCTTTTTAATCGTACTGTCTTTTATTAAACCAACTTCCAATAAAGTTTAAGTTTATCGTTAATTTATGGAAGTTTTCTTCAACTAAACCATTATTTAATGTTCCTTCTCTTCCGTAGGAATAAGAAATATTAAGCTTTGCGCTGTTTGACAATGGCAATCCTAAACCAACTGAGGCAAAATAACTGTCTATTTTTTGATTGCTTATGTTTAAAAACCCTGTATTGTAATTTAAACCAAACCTATATTTTACCAAACTCCAATATTTATTTTTATCTTCTGGTAAATACTCAGCACCAAATGCATAAATATCTTGGTTGGAATAACGCTCGTTATTTTGTAATTGGTTTGTATTATCCCAATATAATTTTGAAAAATCAAAACTCGTGGTTATTGAGTTATTTAATTTTGTAGTTACCCCAAAACCTA
>NZ_JBATHX010000138.1:0-4900 GCF_049667265.1 Algibacter sp.
AAAGGGAGCGCCTTAAAAGTAGCCCAAATGCTAAGTATGGAGAAAAGCATTTTGCCACAGGCTTATGTAGAGAAATTCTCGTTAGCACAGTTTTCGGTTCCGCCTTTATCGCCACCATTAGTCATAAAAACATTTAAAAAATATTTTGGGAAACATCCCAATGAACTATTTGATACTTTCAACGCAACTTCTGTGAATGCTGCAAGCATCGGTCAGGTGCACATTGCAACTAAGAATGGGAAAAAACTTGCTGTGAAAATCCAATATCCAGGAGTTGCTGAAAGTATTGCTTCAGATTTAGCCATGGTAAAACCAATAGCTATGAGTATGTTCAACATTAAAGGGAAAGACTCTGACAAATATTTTAAAGAAGTTGAAAATAAATTAACTGAAGAAACAAATTATATTTTGGAAATGAAACAAAGCAAGGAAATTGCTTTAGCTTGCTCTCATATCTCCAATCTTTTATTTCCAAAATACTACGAGGAACTATCATCCGAACGTATTATAACCATGGATTATATGAAAGGGGAACATCTTTCTGAATTTACGGCATATAATACAGATCAAGATAAATCAAATAAATTAGGTCAAGCTTTGTGGGATTTCTACATGTTTCAAATTCATAATTTGAAAAAGGTACATGCAGACCCGCACCCTGGAAACTTTTTAGTGAATGAAAAAGGAGAATTAATAGCGCTCGATTTTGGGTGTATGAAAATTATTCCTATGGAATTTTATATACCCTATTTCGAATTAGCAAAACCAGAAAACATTAATAATAAAAACTATTTTGTTTCAAAACTTTACGAACTCGAAATATTACGAGAAGATGATAGCCAAGAAGAAATAGCCTTTTTTACAGACATGTTTCATGAGATGCTAAGTTTATTTACAAAACCTTTCCATCAAGATACATTTGATTTTTCTGACGCTGGATTTTTTGGGAAAATTGCCGAATTAGGCGAGCGTTATTCAAAAAGTACCGATTTAAAAAAGATGAATGGTAATAGAGGGTCTAAACACTTCATTTACATCAACCGAACATTTTTTGGACTATATAACTTAATGTTCGATTTAAAAGCACAAAACATTAAAATTAATAATTATTTAAACCTATAATGACGTATTTTAGTGAAAGTGATATTAAAAATCTTGAACATTTATTCAAAATCAACTTAATAAATAGTTGTTCTGGATACAAATCAGCAAACCTCATAGGTTCGAAATCTAAAGATGGTTTTGAGAATGTTGCTGTTTTTAGTTCTGTCACACATATTGGTTCTAGTCCGGCCATGCTTGGGTTCTTTTTAAGACCAACAACGGTCATTAGAAATACTTATGAAAATCTAAAGGAAACAGGTTTTTATACTATAAATCATATTCATAAAAGTATTACCGAAGATGCGCATCATACTTCAGCCAAATATGATACATCAATTTCGGAATTTGATGTCACAACTTTAAATTCTGAATATAAAAACAATTTTTTGGCACCTTTTGTAAAAGATGCGCCCATTCAATTAGCAATGCAATTTGTTGAAGAATATGACATTAAAGCCAATAACACCATATTAGTTATTGGAAAAGTTGTAGGTTTATATGTAAATGAAAATCTTATAGAAACCGATGGATTTATAAATTTATCTAAAGCTGAAGTTGCTGCTATAAATGGATTGGATGGCTATGCTATTCCTAATACAAACTCACGTTACGGTTACCAAAGACCAAAAGCACTAGAAGTAAACGGTTAGCATAAAACATTAGCCATTATAATTAACGATAACGTTTTTAAAAAAACAACATGAATATTCTTGTAACAGGTGCCACAGGTTATATTGGCAAACGCCTTATCCCCTTTTTATTACATGAAGGGCACACGGTTATTTGTGTTGTTCGAGATAGACTTAGAGCGGATAAAAGCTATGCTGAAGATGATAATATTTTTGTAATTGAAGGTGATTTTTTAAAACCTGAAACATTACTTAATATTCCCAAAAAAATTGATGTAGCGTATTATCTGATTCATTCCATGTCTAATTCTTCAAAAGACTTTGAATCGCTTGAAGAACGTTGCGCTGTGAATTTTAAAAATTATTTAGAAACTACCGGCGTAAAACAAGTTATCTATTTGGGTGGTATTACCAACGAAGAAAAGTTATCAAAACATTTACGCTCTAGAAAAAATGTTGAGGACAGATTAGTTTCTGAGCAATACGCGCTCACTATATTTAAAGCAGGAATTATTGTAGGTTCTGGAAGTTCTTCATTCGAAATAATAAGAGATTTAGTTGAAAAACTACCTTTTATGATTGCTCCAAAATGGTTAAACACAAAAACACAACCGCTTGCTGTTAGAGATGTATTAGCATTTTTATCGAGAGCTGCTGGAAATGAAAAATTATACAATCAAACTTACGATGTTTTTGGACCAGAAGTAATCACTTATAAAGAAATGCTATTGCAATTTGCTGAAGTAAGAGGATTAAAACGCTACATTTTAACCGTACCAGTAATGACACCAAAATTATCATCTTATTGGTTATATTTTGTAACCTCAACATCTTATAAATTAGCCACGACTTTAGTAGATAGCATGGGCATTCAAATTATTGGAAAAACAAGTGATATAAATACCTTACTAAATGTCACCCCGTTAACCTATAAAGAAGCCGTAGCCTTAGCATTTGAGAAAATAGAACAAAATAGCATTATTTCCAGCTGGAAAGATTCTATGGTTAGTAGCGGCAGACTTGGAAACCAATTGCATAAATATATTAACGTTCCTAAATATGGCTGTTTTAAAGATTATAAAGAACGCCCCGTTATAGATACTCAAAAAACCATTGATAAAATTTGGGCCATTGGTGGAACAACAGGTTGGTATTATGGTAATTTTTTGTGGCGAATTCGAGGATATGTTGATAAACTATTTGGAGGTATAGGATTAAGACGCGGACGTACAAGTCCGACCGACCTGGATGCAGGTGATGCCCTAGATTTTTGGCGTGTTATTTTTGCTGATAAAAAACAACAAAAACTTCTGCTGTATGCTGAAATGCGCTTGCCTGGTGAAGCTTGGTTAGAATTTAAAATTGAAGACGGTTTACTTAAACAAACCGCGACGTTTAGACCACGCGGACTTTGGGGCAGATTATATTGGTATAGTGTATTGCCATTTCATGGGTTTATTTTTAGAGGTATGATTAACAAGTTGGTTAATGTCGAGTCATAAAAAACAAAATTTACCACAAAAAACATGTCCCGTTTGCCATCTACCTTTCAATTGGCGTAAAAAATGGGAGAAAAACTGGGATACTGTAAAATATTGTAGCGAACGATGCAGGAGAAACAAAACAATACAAGTTTAGTTTGGTTTAGAAACGATTTACGCGTTAAAGACAATAATGTTTTAAATCAAGCTATAACAGAAAGCAACCATACTATCGCTGCATATTGTTTTGATCCTAGACATTTCCAGAACGATAAATTCGGATTTAAAAAAACTGAAAAATTCAGAGCTAAATTCCTTCTTGAAACGGTTCAAAATTTAAAAGCGAATCTTAAAAAACTCAATATAGAACTGTATGTTTTTACAGAATGTCCTGAAGATTGTTTACCTCAGTTAATTTCAGAATACAAAATTGAAAACATATACCTTCAAAAAGAATGGACCCAAGAAGAAGAAACGGTTTTTGAAAATCTAAAAAAAACGCTGCCCGTTAACATCATTTTTAACACGATTTACAATCAGTTTTTATATCACCCAAACGATATTAGCATGTCACCTTCAGACATTCCCAAAGTGTTTACTAATTTCAGAAAACATCTTGAAAAACATAGTAAAGCAAGGGCTTTAAATTCAATTCGCAAATCAGAATCGTTTTCAAATAGTAACAATAAAACCAACATTCCTACATTACAAGACTTAGGTTTTGAAGACTTTGAAACACATCCAAATTCTGCATTTCCCTTTAAAGGCGGTGAAGATGAAGCTTTAAAAAGATTAAACCATTATTTTTTTGAAACTAAAAAATTAGGTTTTTATAAAAAGACAAGAAATGGACTAGTTGGAATAGATTATAGTTCGAAGTTTTCAGCTTGGTTAGCAAATGGTAGTATTTCACCACGAACGATTTACTGGGAAATTAAAAATTTTGAAAAGCAATTTTACAAAAACGAGTCTACATATTGGCTCATTTTTGAATTGATTTGGCGCGATTATTTTAAATACATATCACTAAAACATAAAAATGCAATTTTTAAAATAGATGGAATTCTTGAAAAAGATTACGAGTGGCATACCGACGAAATTGCAGTTGAACAATGGATAAATGGTAAAACGGCATCAGCTTTTGTTAATGCTAATATGATAGAATTAAAAAAAACAGGATGGATGAGCAATAGAGGTAGGCAAAATGTGGCATCATATTTTTCGAAAGAACTCAAACTAGATTGGAGAATTGGTGCCGCATATTTTGAATCGATGCTTATAGATTACGATGTGCATAGCAATTATGGCAATTGGTTGTATGTTTCTGGTGTTGGAAACGATCCTAGAGACAGGAAATTTAATGTACAATTACAAGCCGAACGTTACGATGCTAATGGGAAATTTCAAAATTTATGGCTACAAGAAACCTTATTTTAAATGAAAACACTAAGACTCATTTTAGGCGATCAACTCCATATAAAACACTCATGGTTTAAAGAAACGCATGACGATGTTACCTACTGTCTTTTTGAAATGCGTCAAGAAACAGATTATGTTAAACATCACATTCAAAAAGTTATTGGATTTTTTGCTGCAATGCGTCAGTTTTCAGAAGATTTAAAAACAAAAAATCATAATGTTATTTATCTAAAAATAAATGATGAAAACAATAAGCAAAGTTTAACC
>NZ_JBATHX010000139.1:0-2117 GCF_049667265.1 Algibacter sp.
TTCAAAAATAGGTCTTCCATTTGGAAATATTTTTTAGCAGATCCACATTATCAAAACCTTCAAAACTTAAGCATTGTTAATAAAGAAAATGGTTCCTTTTTTAATTCAAATAAAACACAAATTTTACATAATAATACTGAAGCAAGGGTATTCATTTTAAAAGAGAAACTACCATTAAAAGCATATACTGATGAGTATTTTCAATTAGTAGAAAACTATAATCCTGAGGTAAGCCATGGAAATGTAATTATTAAAAATTTGCCAAACGCCTCTCCAGAACAACTGTTTCAAGAGAAAACACAAGATGGAAAAATCATTTATTATTCACATATTTATATATACTAAAATTTAAAGACCAAAGATTATGGCAGGAGAAGCACAAGACAATAACTGGCCCTTACCAAAGTTTTACTTTGTGGTAGATTGGGGAAGTACTACTAATATTCCTTTTCAGGAAGTAAGCGGATTGGATGTAGAATCTCAACCTATAGAATATAGGCATGGTAACAGCCCTGTATTTTCAACTATCAAAATGCCTGGATTGGTAAAGAACAGCAACGTAACTTTAAAAAAAGGTGTGTTTGCAAAGGATAATGCGTTTTGGGATTGGTACACTAAAATTAAAATGAATACGATAGAACGCCAAAACGTAGTCATTAAATTGTTAGACGAAGGCGGAAATCCAACGATGACATGGACCTTAAGCAATGCATGGCCTACCAAGATTAGTTCTACCGATTTAAAATCTGATGGTAGTGAAGTAGCCATTGAAACTATTGAAATTGCTCATGAAGGTTTGACTATTGCTAATGCATAAATATATGGACAACAACAATTTTTTTAAGCAAGAGTTTACACCACCAACAGCGTTTTATTTTTCAGTAAATTTTGAAGGATTCAATGAAATGGATTGCGCTTTTCAAGAAGTGTCTGGGTTAAATGTAACCTTAAGTACAGAAGAAATAAGGGAAGGTGGTAATAACAGTTTTGTGCACCAACTTCCAACGGCTCCTAAATATGAAAACTTGGTTTTAAAGCGTTGCCTGAGCTATAATTCCAAATTGGAAACCTGGTGTCGTGATGCATTAGAAGGATTAAAATTTGACCCAAAAGATATAAAACTGAGTTTATTGGATGCCAATGGAGGCATACTCGCATCATGGACCATTGTTAAGGCCTTTCCAATATCATGGGAGTTGGCACAACTTAACAGCACCAGTAATCAATTAGCCATAGAATCTTTAACTTTAAAATATCGTCATTTTAGGAAAGTTTAGATTACGTGGTCATAACAAAAACCATTTATCGTTATATTTTTTTCAACACAATATTTGTTATTTATTCAAAATGAACCTAACCAAAATAAAAAACACCTATGGCATCACATGAAAGTACTGATGAAGACGCTTTTAATTTAATTGGATCAGAAATTGTAATTCGCAATGCGGGCATGGTGATTTTATGGCCTTTTTTCACTCGTTTATTTGAAGAATTATCCTTTTTAGAAAACAACGAATTCGCTGATAATGAAAGCAGGAACAGATCTGTTTATTTATTACAACAATTAGTTTACAATAGAATTGATTTTTTGGAATATGAATTATTGCTAAACAAACTATTTGTAGGGTTGCCATTAACCAATCATTTATCTCCAATTTCAGAAATATCAATAGAAGAAATCGACCTCTGTTCAAGTCTTTTACACGGGCTGATGTTCAATTGGGACAAAGTCAAGATTTCTAGTCCAGAGGCTGTTCAAGAAACTTACTTGCAACGGGATGGGTTTCTAAAAATTAAAGAAGATGCTATTACTTTGAGAATTGAAAAAAAGGGAGTAGATGTTTTATTGAATTCTTTATCATGGAACATTTCATTAATCAAATTAGGATGGATGGAAAAACCATTATATGTGGAATGGATTTAAAGCAACAAAAAAAGATTGAATAATATAGAGGAGATGCAATTGCTTTTATTTTTTGTGTTAAATAAAAACAGAAAACCTATTATTTATGAAATAAATTATTACCCAATCATTAAAGGTTACAACGTTATTTTACATGCTTTCTAAATAAGAACAACCTGTGTATGTTTTTGTTTGAAAATAAATTATTGCTTGC
>NZ_JBATHX010000140.1:0-6803 GCF_049667265.1 Algibacter sp.
TTTTCGGTCTTTCTAAATCACAATATTTATAAGGATCATCAAATAGTCCTATTTTATATTTTGCAGTTAAAATTCGCTTTACGGCTTTATCAACATATTCTATGGAAACACTTCCTTCTTCAACAGATTTTTTTAAAGTTGATAGAAATCCTTCGGAAACCATATCCATATCTGAACCAGCTTTTAAAGATTGCGCAGAGACTTCCTGTAAGTTACCAACCCCATGATACTGCATTTCTTCAATACCTGTATAATCCGTAACCACAAAGCCATTAAAACCCCAATCGTCTCTTAATAACTCTGTTAACAACCATTCATTACCAGTTGCTGGAATGCCATCTATTTCGTTAAACGCCGCCATAACGGTGCCTACTCCTGCATCAATTGCAGCTTGGTAAGGCGGTAAATATTCGTTGTGCATTCTAATACGACTCATATCTACAGTATTGTAATCTCTACCTGCTTCTGGGGCACCATAAAGGGCAAAATGTTTGACACATGCTAGCATGGTGTTGTTTAGCGTTAAATCATCACCTTGATAGCCTTCTACCATGGCTTTTGCTATTTCACTTCCTAAATAAACATCTTCACCTGAACCTTCAGAAACTCTTCCCCAACGTGGATCGCGAGAAATATCAACCATAGGTGAAAACGTCCAGTTTATACCATCAGCCGTAGCTTCTTTAGCTGCCATTTGAGCTGTTTTTTTAATCATATCCACATCCCAAGACGCCGACAATCCTAATGGAATTGGAAAGGTTGTTTCATAACCATGAATGACATCCATTCCAAAAAGTAAAGGAATTTTTAACCTACTTTTTTCGATAGCTATTTTTTGAATTTCCTTAATACTGGCAACAGATTTTATATTAAAAAGCCCACCAACTAAACCTTTTTCAATCTTCTCACCAATATTAGAATTTTTAGCCTGCCCCGTTGTAAACTGTCCTGCACTTGGCAGATTTAACTGACCAATTTTTTCTTCAATAGTCATTAAGTTTAGAATAGAATCTACTTGAGCTTCATAAAGGTTTTCTGATTGCTTTTCTGATGATGAATCATTATTAGTTTTACAGCATAAAAATGATGAAACTATTACTAATACGAAAAGCACTTTTAGGTTGATTAATTTAGTCATATGATGGTTTTATATTTGAAAATAGCCAGGTTAGTAATTCCGGTTCAGCAAAAGTAGAATCCCAACTATTGTGATTATCCATTGCGTATAATTTAAAGTTTGGTTTGCCGCCAGCTTCTAAAATAGCAGAAACCATTTCTATTGAAAGTTCAGGCGCAAAAACATCGTCATTTGCACCATGAAAAATAGACATGGGTACTTTAGTTGCAAACGTTTTTGCAGTTTCTGGGTTTCCACCTCCACAAATAGAAATGGCAGCTGAAAATAGATTGGGTTTTCGGTATAGAATTTCGAAAGTTCCTAATCCTCCCATAGATAGTCCACCTACATAAATCTGATCTGGTTTTACATACGACTTTAAAACCATGTCATCCATTAATTGCATGACTAAACTTAAAGATAGCGTTGGTGCTTTATTTGTTGGAAAAACTAATTTTAATGGGTATGAACTTCTATCAACATCAACATTCGACCAATAATCTTCTTTTGGACATTGCGGAAAAATAACAATTGCAGGAAATGAATCTCTAACAGTTTCATTTAAAAATAATTTACTTCCATGTATCAGTTGTTTCTGATTGTCAATTCCACGTTCTCCAGCGCCATGAAGAAACAACACCACGGGATATTTTTTTTCCTTTGAAAAATCCTTTGGCAACAATAACCTGTATTGAAGGGTATCGAAATTATTTATAAAAACCTCTTTTGAAAATGCTTCGTCTTGAGCGTTTATTTTAGAACAAACACCAACAATAAAGATTAACAAAAAAGCTCTTAATGTCATTTTAATTCATTTTTAATAATTGAATCCTAAAATATCCAAACCCTTTTTAACATCTTCATTTTGCATGAATAAATTCCACAATACGCCAGTTCTGTGATTTTCTATCATGATAATTTGTGGTCCTTGATCTATAGCTAAATAAGCATCGGCAACCCAGAAATTGAAATTCGGGCTGAATGCATCATAAAACCCAGCAACACCTAACATTTTGTCCTTTTTTTGATAGAGATAATGCATGACATCCAAAGATTCAGAAGGTGTATAAGGAATGGAACTTATTGCTGCTGTAGGCGAAATAACACCCGTATCATTTGTTGGACTGTGTGCAGAATAGCCAATTGAATTATCTGAATTTCTAGAATAACTCGCTGTTAAGCCCCAGCAATCTGCTCCATAATCAGTATAATTTTTAGGGTTTGTAATACAGTATTGACGGTTAATTTTAGTGTGATTTACGGCAAGATTCCAATAATTTCCATATTGATCGGTTAAATTTTTAGGGTTTAAACCAAGAAATGAATAATGGCTAAAAAATAATGGTCCGCCTAAATTTGAACCTCCCGCATGGTTTAATACTAAAGGAAAACCATATTGGGAAGCAGCAGAAACAATACTCCCAGAACTAGCCCAACCTTTTTCGTAAACCGATTTAGAAATTGCATAATCTGGTGATGCTGCACCCAAAACATAGGCAATCATGGTTTCGTTATAACCTTTTAATTTAAGATTAATTTGAAAATCATAATTTGGGCTCCAATGCCAATACAACACCTCTTGATTTTGGGTATACCAGTTCCACTCAACGCCTTTCCATAAGGCATCAGCTAAGTCTGATAATTCTTTTTCTGCCGTAGTTCCGTTTTTAAAATATTCTTTCACACAAATTAATCCTTGTGCTAAAAATGCCGTTTCCACTAAATCGCCGCCATTATCTTTTTCACTAAATGGAATCACATTTCCTGAACCGCCATCTATCCAATGTGGCCAAGCACCATGAAAACGACTCGCGTTTTTAAAGAAATTTAAAATTTTATTCAGCCTTGCAACGCCTTCTGTTTTTGTAATATAATTGCGCTCCATCCCTACTAGAATAGCCATTAAACCAAATCCTGTTCCGCCTGTAGTAACCACATTTTGATTTAAAGTTGGGTTACTTGGATGGTAACGCTCCTTTGCGGCTCCAGAATTTGAATTTGCGAAATCCCAAAAATATTTAAAGGTTTCTTTTTGAGTTAAATCCATCATTTCTTGGTCTGTAAGCGGTGTGATTACCGGATCATCATCGCCTGCATTAGGATCATAAGGTTCTTGATATCCAGGTCCGTTATCATTATCACATGAGAAACAAACAAGACATAATATTATGAAGGTAAATCGAAGTATCATTTTTATAGATTTTTTTTATAAGTGAATTCTAATTTTTCAAGTCCGTTTTGAACATCTTTATTGCCCATGAACAAATTCCATATAAAACCTGAACGATAATTTTCTATCATAACTGGAATAGGTCCTTGATCAATAGCTAAATATCTTGGTGTGAACCAATTATCTTGAAAACTAAAGGCATCATAAGGTCCATATTTACCAATTAAACTATCATGGTTTTTATACAGTTTTTTAAGCATTTTCATACTTTCTTTTGGGGTGTATGGAAACGAAGAAAATGCGGCTGTTGGAGAAACTACTCCTATATCATCATTTGGTCTATGTCCTTTATAACCATTTATTGAATAACTTGAAGTTAATCCCCAAATACTATCTCCATAACCTTTAAAATTATGTGGATTATCGATGGCGTACTTATGATGAATGATGGCTTGATTTCGAACCAGTTTCCAATAGCTTCCATATGTATCTGACAATCCAACGGGGTTTAACCCCAAATATGAATAATGTGCCCAAAACAAAGGTCCAACAGGATCGTCGTCGTGTGCATAATAATCTAAAACTAAATTTTCATCATAATATTTTTCGTTGGAAACAATTTTTCCATTTCGTGCCCAACCCTGGTCATAAACAGATTTTTTAATTGAATGTGTTGGTGATGCAGCGGCTAAAACATACATTATTAAACATTCATTATAACCACCCACAGGAAAATTCATGTCCCAATTATATTCTGGTGACCAATGCCAATATAAAACATCTTCGCCATTTTTAGTATACCAATCCCATTCTACATCGCGCCAAAGCTTATCGATTTTTGAAACTAATTCTTGTTCTTTTTCATTACCATCTTTAAAATATTCAGAAACTGCTAACAGACCTTGAATTAAAAAAGCGGTTTCAACTAAATCGCCACCATTATCTTTTTTGCTAAAAGGATAAACTTTACCTGTTTCACCATCTAGCCAATGTGGCCAAGCACCATGAAAACGATCTGCATTCTCTAAAAAATCTACTATTTTCAGGTATCTATTTAACGCCTCTTCTTTAGTAATCCAACCTCTTTTTACACCAACCAAAATGGCCATTAAACCAAACCCGCTTCCTCCAGTAGTTACCGTATTTTTTGGTGAAGTTTCATAAATATCATCCATGTGCAATCTTTCTCTGGCTAGGCCTGAGTTTGGTTCTGCACCTTCCCAAAAATAATTAAAGGTTTGTTTTTGAATGGTATCCAATAAAGCTTCGTCATCTGAAACTGGATAATTATTACTTGCCTTTGTGTTATAGCTTATTTCTTTTTTATTGTTTTTACAATGACATAAAAAAAGACATAGTATGAATAAAGTAAATAGTTTGAATTTCATAAAAATGCAAATGATTAAAAACAAATTCTAGCTGTGCATAAAATAACGCACAGCTAAAATTTTCAAATAAACTAAACTAAAAATCTTTAAACAGCTATTAATTAGCCATTACAGCTTGAATTTCTTCGACGGTTAATACTTTATCAAACATATAAAGTTCATCAATAATACTAGTGTCTGATAAATGATTCCACCCGATAAAGTTTGGCGCACCAGAACCTATTGTAATATCTGTACAACCTGCCCAACTTATTGTTTTGCCTGTCATATTTCCACTATTGGCCACAGCTGTTCCATTAAAATAAATTTGTGTAGCGTCCTCGGTAACTGTAAATGCAATATGAACCCATTCACCAGCAGTAACATCAATTACCTCACCGTCATTCCAAACATCTCCTGTGCCATCTCCAATTTGAAGTTTTATTCTTTGTTCTGTTGCACTACCTTCTCTAAAAAGTCTGAACCCAGAACTTCTAACATCTGCATCGTCAACTCTAGGCGGTGCAACAGTTAAAATACCTGCTCTATTTGGGTCTCCGCTAACTTTATACCAGAAAGCACCTGTAAATTGATCAGCCAATACGTTAGCTATTGGAAGCGATAAATAAGCACCTGCAGCGCCTTGATACGCATCTGAACCAAACGCACTTTCGCCTGCAAAACCTGGTGTTCCAACAACTGTAGCATCGGCATTTGAAACACTATCCTTATTAGTACCATCAAAAGGCATATATAAAGTAGATCCGAAATAAGGAGTCACGTAATCTCCGCCTAAAACGGCAATAACTTCTTCGCCAGTAAGCGCTTTTGGATAAAACCTTAAATCATCTAGTAAACTGTTATCTGACAAGTGATTCCAATAGCTAAATGTTGGGCCGCCCGACCCTATAACAAATTGTTCGCAGCCTGTCCAATCAGCTGGAGCTCCTAAGGTTCCTGTATTTACTGGGTTACCATTTAAATAAATTTTACTTTCTGTATTTGAAATGGTCATGGCAACATGCACCCATTCACCAGCTGTTACATCAATAACGCCGCCGTCATTCCAGCTTTCTCCTGCTCCCGTACCAACGTTTAATTTGATGCGCTGTTCGGTTGCACTACCTTCTCTAAATAATCTAAATCCTTGTTTACGATCTGTTTCATCATCTCCAACCACTAAAATACCTGCTCTACCTGGATCTCCGCTAACTTTATACCAAAACGTTGCACTAAACTGGCTGGTTAGCTAATCGCCTACTGGATGCGTTACATATGCATCAGTTGCTCCCATATAAGATGCTGAGCCTTCATAAGCTTCAGCGCTAAATCCTGGAGAACCAACTTCGGTTGCGGCAGTTCCACCAACTAAATTAACGTAACTATCATTAAAAGGCATATAGAATGATTCGCCATATAACGGAATATAAGGATCAAATGAATTAATCATTATTTGAATATCGGCTTGTGATAAGGCTTTATTGAAAACACGTAATTCATCCAAATCACTTGTATCGGACTTATGATTCCAGTAACTAAACGTTTCGCCCCCTGCACCAATATCCATTGGCCCAACACCAGTCCAATCAATCGGAGCTGCTAAGGTTGCAGAATTCATTTCAATACCATTAAAATAAATTTTTGTTTCAGTTTGAGAAATTGTAAACGCCACATGCACATAGTCTCCAGCAGTCACATCAATTACACCACCATCATTCCAACTTTCACCTACTCCAGTTCCAACATTTAATTTTATTCTTTGCTCAGTAGCACTACCTTCTCTGAATAATCTAAATCCTTGTTTACGATCGGCCGCATCATCACCCATTACTAAAATACCTGCTCTATTAGGGTCCGCATTAACTTTATACCAAAAAGCGGCACTAAATTCATTGCTTTGCAACCCTTCTGAAGGAAATGTTAAATGCGAATCTGTAACTCCTTTATAGGCATTAGAACCTGCGTAGCCAGAACCAGCAAAACCTGGCGAACCAACTTGACTGGCAATTTGAAAGCTTATTAAATCTCTGTAATCACCATCAAAAGGCATATATAAAACTTCACCATCAAATAACGGGCTATACGGTGGTTGTTTACTAAAGTTAACCTCGGCAGAAGTTGTTTTACCTTCAATATCGGTTGCTTGAAC
>NZ_JBATHX010000141.1:0-3444 GCF_049667265.1 Algibacter sp.
TTATTCCAGTCTTTTTTTAATAAATCTAATTCATCCATAATGTTACGGATTTAGTATGGTTCTAAGTTTGTTTTTAATTCGGTTCATTTTCACGCGGGCATTCACTTCACTTATTCCCAATGTTTCACTAATTTCTCTATAGTCTTTGTCTTCTAAATACAAAAATACTAATGCTTTTTCAATGTCGTTTAGTTGGTGTACGGCTTTATAAAGTACTTTTAATTGTTCCTCTTCGGTGTTGTCATAATCCTCTGCTTTTATTTTAAATTCTACACCAGCATAATCTTGTGTTTTTATTGTGCGCTTCGATTTTCTGTAAAGTGTAATGGCAGTATTTAATCCAACACGATACATCCAAGTACTGAATTTTGCATCGCCTCGAAATTTAGGATATGCCTTCCAGAGTTGGATGGTTATTTCTTGAAATAAATCGTTATGCGCGTCATAATTATTGGTGTACAAACGACAAACTTTGTGCACGATATTTTGATGCTTTTCTAACAGCTCTACAAAATTATGTTCTAGCTCTTTATTCAATGGTGTGGTTTAGTTATTCTATAAGTAGTTTAATTATTAAAAACGTTACAAACGGATAAAAATAAAATGGTAAAACCTAAGATTTTAATTTCTTTTTTTGCGAAAAAAGTGACGTTTTTTTGATGAAATTTTATTTTTTGAATGAAAATTTGAGTAAAGTAGGTGATTTTAAAATATTTAAACTTTTGGTTTCTGTGACGGAATTTTAAATACTGGAAAACAATTAGTTAAATATCGACTATAGATAAAAACTATGGTGCGTTTTTAGCGCTTTTTTGGTGTTTTTTGGCTCTGACGTTTAGCTAATATATAAAAAAATAAATAAGTATTATTTAGATTGAAATCTTTGAAAAAATATTTCGAATTTTTGATTGGTTTTAATCTGAATTTAAATTGATTTTAAGATTTAAAACATGATTTTTAACGTTGTTTTTGAAGTCGATTTTGTGGATTATTTTTTAAATTTTCGTGCTTTTTCATCTTCAAATTTTAATGATTTTAGAATTATTATGGGATGGCATTTTTGACTTAAATGTCAATTCATCATGCAAATTTTACAGTTCGGTAATTAAGAATTTTGGCACTCATTTTTGTGTTGCATTTTTGCTGTGTGCTGAATTTATTTCGGTATGTCATCAATCAAAAAACGAACAGTAAAATATTCAATCATGAAAAAACTAACCATCATTTTTATGGCTTTAATCAGCTTTCAAATTTCGGCCCAAACAACCATTAGCGGAAAAATTTTCAACTCAAAACAAGAACCCATTGAAGGTGCTAATATTTATTTAGAAGGTACTTATGATGGAAGCACTTCTGATGAAAATGGATCGTTTTCATTTAAAACTTCTGAAACTGGAACGCAAACTTTAGTAGTTTCATTTATGTCATACGAGACTTTTTACCTGGTTGGCGATGTATCTTTTATGAAAGAAATTAAGGTAAAACTTAAAGAAGATGTAAGTGCTTTGGATGCCGTGGTGTTGTCTGCAGGAACATTTTCAGCTGGTGATAATAGCAAAGTAAATGCACTAAAACCACTTGATGTAGTAACCACCGCAAGTGCTTTAGGCGATTTTGTTGGTGCTTTACAAACCTTACCAGGAACCACAACAGTTGCCGAAGATGGCCGGTTGTTTGTGCGTGGTGGCGATGCCAATGAAACTCAAATTTTTATTGACGGTATTCGCGTGTTTACCCCATATAGCCCAACCACCAATAATGCGCCAACTAGAGGCCGCTATTCGCCTTTTTTGTTTGATGGTATTACCTTTTCTACGGGTGGTTATTCGGCAGAATTTGGGCAAGCCTTATCAAGTGTTTTGCTGTTAAACACCATTGATGAACCCGACCAAGAAAAAACGGATATTGGTATCATGAGCGTTGGTGCCACGCTTGGTAACACACAAAAATGGGAGAAAAGCTCATTAAGTGTAAACGCCTCCTACATCAATTTGGCGCCTTATAATGCCATTTTTAAAAATAGAAACGAATGGATAAAACCTTATGAAACGGCTTCAGGTGAAGCTGTTTATAGAAAAAAATCCAATTCGGGTTTATTTAAATTGTATGGTGCTTTTGATGCTACAAATTTTGAACTTATCCAAGAAGATATTAACGAACCAGATGGCGCGCATTTCAAATTAAATAATAATAATTTTTATTTAAATGGGTCGTATCAAGGTGATTTAAACGATACTTGGACGCTTTTTGGAGGACTAAGCTATACACGAGCAAAAAACTGCTTAAACATTATTGAAAGTGCTATTGATAATGCAGAAAACTCATTACACGCTAAGTTGAAATTTAAAAACAGAATTAGTAACCGCTTCAAGCTCTATTTTGGCGCAGAGTATTTTGCAACCCATTTTGAAGAAGCTTATAACGATATCACTACGGATAAAGTTCATTACGGTTACAACAATAATATTGCAGCTGCTTATGCCGAGACAGATATTTTTATATCCAAAAAATTGGCCTTTAAAACAGGCTTGCGCGGTGAATATAGCCAACTGTTTAAGGATTTTACCATAGCCCCAAGGCTATCTTTGGCATATAAAACTACCGAAAAAAGCCAAGTGTCATTAGCATACGGTAATTTTTACCAAAACCCATCAAGTAATGTTTTAAAGTTCAATCAAGACTTAAAAGCAGAAAACACATCGCATTACATTTTTAACTACCAATTCAATCTTGATAGAAAGCTGTTTAGAGCCGAAGCCTATTGCAAAACCTACGATAATTTGGTAAAATACGATACCGATTTCACAAGTTTTGATAGCCAATATAACAGCAACGGAAACGGTTTTGCAAGAGGTGTCGATTTATTTTGGCGAGACAGCAAAACCATTAAAAACGTCGATTATTGGTTAAGTTATTCATTTCTGGATACCCAGCGCGATTACCAAAATTACCAAACCAAAGCACAACCTAATTTTGCAAATACACATAATTTATCGGTTGTCGGGAAATATTGGATTAACAAATGGCGCAGTCAAGTAGGCATGAGTTACGCCTATGCATCCGGCAGAACCTATACCAATCCTAACACAACAGGTTTTTTAAACCAGAAAACGAAAGCCTTTAATAGCCTGAGTTTAAATTGGGCGTATTTAATTAGTCCGCAAAAAATACTGTACGCCTCGGTAAATAATGTTTTGGGTTTTAAAAACATCAACGGCTACCAATATGCAAACACACCAGATGTCAACGGACATTTCAATAGAAGAGCGCTACAGCCAGCCACCGATCAATTCTTTTTTGTAGGCTTCTTTTGGACCATAAGCGAGGATAAAAAGAGCAACCAGTTGGATAATTTATAGGGCGTTACGCCTCCTAAGGTCGTCGTCGGGCTATCCGTTCCAAGTCCTCGCTTCTGCCCTAAGGCGCAAAAGCTGTGGGCTATCC
>NZ_JBATHX010000142.1:0-11092 GCF_049667265.1 Algibacter sp.
TGCACTTAATCCGCCAACGGACATGGATTTTAGTAGCACGGCTGTAAGTTGTCCCGCTTTAACTTCTGATGTTACTATAACGGGAGTTACAGGAGGAACGCTTCCTTTAGAATATCAAATAATTGCACCTATAGGTTCTGCTACAGCATACCAAACATCAAATGTTTTTGCAGGGTTAAGTCCCGACACTTATACATTTCAAGTTAGAGATGCTGATGGTTGTACATATAGCGAAACGTATACAATAGCTCCTTTACCTCCAATCACGGTTAGTACAGTTATTAATAAAGATTTAGATTGTACTTCATCACCAGAAGGTATAATAACAGGAACAATTTCAGGAGGAACAGCAGCATTCACTTATGCCGTTTCATTCAATGGAGGCGCATATAGTGGTTCAAATGCAGTTGCAGGAACTTCTTTTTCACATACAGCTACTTCCGATGGCACTTATCAATTTCAAATTACCGATGCCAATGGTTGTATTTCAGAATCAGCTGTACAAACAATAAATGCCATTTCATTACCAGATATTATTTCAGTAGTACAAACCCAACCTATTTTATGTTTTGGAGATAGTAATGCCGCCATTGATATTACAATTGATAATACCGTGGGAACAGCTCCTTTTGTTATTAATGTAAATAACGATACAACAGCTACAAATTATGGTACACAAACCTCTGGATTACCAGCTGGAGATTACACTATTACGTTAACCGATGCAAATTCTTGTGAGGATACAGATACTATTACGATATTAGACCCAGATCCAATTGATTTTACTTTAGCCAAAGTAGATATTACATGTAATAATCCTGGAGGCTCTAGTTTAGGATCCATTACAGTACAAAATGTTACTGGCGGAACTGTGCCCTTTACCTATTATATTACAAATAATTTTGGCGATGTTATTCCAGGAAATCCTTATTCAGCAACATCAAATGAAGATCACACGTTTGATATTATCAATTTCGGAACATATACAGTAAATATAATTGATGCTAACGGTTGTAGTTTTTCAAGACAAGAAACTATGGCATCGCCTCCTTCAGATTTATTAATTGATGTGACTACAGTTGTTCCTAATTGTACAACTGGAGGAACAGCGGTTGTAGAGGCTATTTCGGCAGTAGGAAGTGGAAGCTATGAATTTGGTATTTTAGAATTTAATTCAGCACCATATACATCCACTTATTTTGCTTCTGATATTGGTTTCCCTAATCAAAAAACATTTACCAACTTAACACCAGGAGTGGTTTACACCTTTGTGGTTCACGATTTGGTAACCGATTGCTATTATGTGAAATCTGCCGACTCTGCTATTGCGCCGGCGTCAACATTAACATCTTCAGTAGTTCCAAATAATGTCGTTTGTCAAGGTGAAAACAATGGTAGTGTAACCTTCACAATTGATAATTTTGATAGCACAACAACATCCGTAGATTATGAAATATTTACTGCCTATACAAACGTTTTAGTAGACGGGCCAACAACTATTCCAGTTACTTTCGGAACACCAGAAACAGTAACTACGCCAGCTCCAGGAACCTTATCGCCTGGGGAATACTATGTTCGTTTTACTGAAAACGGAACAGGTTCATTTAATGGTTGTGAATCGGCTTCAACTATTTTTGAAATTAGAGAATCAGCAGTTGCTTTAGATGTTTCAGCTTCTGTAGTTAAGGATGCCAATTGTAACCCAAATTCAGGAATAATAAGTGCCATTGCTACAGATGGTACACCACCGTATTTATATCAATTAACAACCTCTGCAACACCGCCATTAGCAACAGATCCTTCTTGGGCTTCTGCAAATACATTCAATGCAGATGCAAACAGTTATTATGTTCATGTTCAAGATGCTTATGGTTGTATTCAATCGACCCCAGTCATTGTTTTAGATTCAGAGGCAGAACCAGTAATTACAGCCACATTAAATAATCAATGTACTACTACCGAAGGCAATTTTGCTATTGATGTTACCTTAACAACTGCAGGTATTGCACCTTACAGTTATAGTATTGATGGTGGTGCTTTTCAATCAAATACAGCACCTTTTACTATTTCTAATCTGGCATCAGGAACACATACTGTTGAAGTGCAAGATGCGAATGGTTGTGGTAATTTAGTATCAATCGATATTGAAGCACCTTTAGAAATTATACCAACCATCACGGCCTTATCAACATGTAATAACGATGATGGTGAAATAACCATAACAGGTTCAGGCGGAACAGGAACGTATTCATATGCAATAAGTCCAAATCCAGTATCCATTTCATTAACAGGAAATGTGTTTTCAGGTGTCCCATCAGGAACTTACACGGTAACAATTACCGATACAGTAACCACATGTTTTGAAAACGTTATTATTGTAATTCCAGAAGCCGTGCCACCAACGTTTAGCACATCGCCAACAGCGGTTACTTGTTTTGGTGATAATGACGGCGCTTTTGAACTTAATGTTAGTGGTTATTCAGGGGCATATACTTATGAAGTGTTTGATAATACTTCAACATCCGTTTTTGGAGTTGTTAATGCTAATACCGCAACTAATCCAGAATTGGTTTCTGGACTTTTAGCAGGAACGTATTCTGTGGTTATTACAGAAACAGCAAGTCCTTTTTGTTCTGCAACGAATAATGTGATTATTCCATCACCAACTGAAGCACTCAGTTTAATGGCTGTAGAAACATCAAATGTAACTTGTGATGATGATAAAGGAACTATCACAGCCACAGCAACAGGTGGTTGGGGAACGTATGAATATGAATTAACAGGAACAGCAACGGTGGCTTATTCTTCAAACGGAACATTTACTGATTTGTCTGCTGGTTCATATACTGTAAATGTAAGAGATGCTGGTGGATGTATCGTTTCAGAAAACGTACTACTAAATTTACCAACGCCTATAGATGCTACTATTATAGCAACTCCTAGTTTATTATCATGTTTTGGAGATACTAATGCAAATATAACGGTGAGTACTGTAACAGGTGGTCAAGGCACAAACTACACCTATACGCTTAATATGACCGCACCAACTGTGAGTTCTTCAGGACCTCAAACATCGCCAATTTTTGGTGATTTAGGAGAAGGCACTTACCATGTGGTAGTTACCGATGGTTATAATTGTGAATTCACTACTGCCGACGTTGTTATTGCACAACCCACAGAAGTTGAAGCGAGTTTAGTTAAAGCAACGTCGCAATCGTGTTTAACGCCAAGTACCTTAACATTAAGTGCCACAGGAGGTACAGGAACTTATGAATATAGCGATTCAGCTACTTTTGCTACCATTTTAGGTTCGTTTGCTTCGTCCATAACTTTCCCTGTTTCTAACGGAACCTATTCTTATTATGTGCGAGATGCCAATGGTTGTTCATCAACGGTTTCAAATGAAATAGCTAACGATCCATTATCACCATTAACAGTAAATTTAGATACTACAAATGCTGTTATAAATTGTGCTGGAGATGATAATGGTGTTATTATCGCTTCCGCGGAAGGAGGTTTAGGTAGTTATGTTTATACATTACAAGATTCATTTGGAAATCCTATTTCCCCAGTTACTGAAACAAGTCCGGGAGTATTTACAAACCTTCCAGTTGGAGATTACCAAATTCAAGTGGATAGTGGCGATTGTCTAGAAGTTTCGGCAATAACTTCCATTGTAAATGCAGCCGAACCTTTAGTTGTTACTTTTAATCCTATTGACGTTACTTGTAATGGTGAAAATGATGGGATGTTAGAAATTACAACAACTGGTGGTTCTGGCATTGTAAAATATGCCATTTCACCGCAACTAGATCAGTTTTTTGAAGTTGGAACGGTTACAAATCTTGCTCCAGGAAATTATGATATTGTTGTTCAGGATGAATTAGGGTGTTATGTTACCTATAATTTTGATATCGATGAGCCATTACCTTTAGGATTTACCTATACTATTATTAGTGAAGCTCCTTGTGATGGTGATTCAACTGGTGAGTTTACAATAAATTTACTAGGAGGAGAGCCGCCATATAGTGTAAGCCTTGATGATGTTACATACATTTCATTACCACCAGGAACTAGCTCTTATACATTTTCAGGATTAGAAGGTGGTGAAAAAATGGTTTATGTTTTGGATAGTGGAAGTTGTGTTGGAGATAGTCCGTTTTCAATTCCTTTAATGGAACCTATAATAATTAATCCAGAGGCCGATATAGATTATGAATGTATTAGCGACTTGACAAATAATACTAACACCGTAACTAACCGCGTTACCGTAACTGTTGATTCAAGTATCACGGATACGTCAGTTTTAGAATATTCATTAGACGGAGCACCTTTTACAACTGGAACTGGAGTTTATGAAAATTTAGCCCCAGGATTCCATAGTGTAGAAGTGCGTCATCCAAATGGTTGTATTCAAATGACAGATAACGGCATTCCATTTGAAATTGAATCTTTCCAAAATTTAGCTTTAGTTTTAGAAGATGGCGAATTAAACGAAATTGTAGCTGTGGCTTCTGGTGGAGCAGAACCTTATGAATTTAGACTAAACGGTCAGTCATATGGAAATGAAAATACCTTCTTAATTTTTGAATCTGGTGATTATACCGTAACCGTTATTGATGCCAATGGCTGCGAAGCCTCTGCAACACGCTTTTTTGAATATATTGATGTTTGTATATCAAACTATTTTACACCAAATGGGGATGGTAATTTAGATGAATGGGGCCCAGGTTGTACTAATCAATATAGAAATTTAACCTTCGATATTTTTGACAGATATGGACGAAAAATAGCCAAATTAAATATAGGTGATAAATGGGATGGAAAGTATAAAGGCGTAGAATTACCTACTGGTGATTATTGGTATGTTGTAAAACTTAATGAACCGAGAGATAACCGCGAATTTGTGGGGCATTTTACATTGTACAGATAATCCAAAACCCTAAATGAAAGCATTATGCAATTAAGAAATTTATATATAGGTCTGCTTCTCATGTTTATAGCGAATAGCTTTGGACAAGAGTTGAATTTACCTGTATTTACCCAATATTTGGCTGACAACGATTTTGTTGTATCACCTACGTATGCAGGTATTGGCGATAATTTGAAAATTAGAGCAAATGGATTAACACAATGGGTTGGAATTAAAAACGCTCCCGATAACCAGTCTATTTATGGCGATGTTAGAATTGCTGATCGTACTGGCGCTGGATTATCTTTATATAAGGATAGAAATGGAAATACCATTCAAACAGGAGCCAAAATCTCGTTTGCACATCACCTTGTTTTAGATTATTACTCAAAATTATATTTGTCCTTTGGTATTTCTTATAACATAAATAATTTCAGAATTGATATTAATAATTTTAACACCACGTACGAGAATCCAATTATTGACCCTTTTATAACAGACGATAGAAGAACTAGTAATAATAATTTTGATGTTGGTGCTTTGCTGAGGTATAAAGGCGCGTTTTTTAGCTTTAATGCAAACAATATTTTAAATAAAAAATTTGATGAAACTATTCGGGTATCAGAACCTAATTTACTTTTAAACTATCAAATATATTCTGGGTATACTTTTAAAGGCCCTAAAAAAAGTGGGTTAGAATTTGAACCATCTATTTATTACCAGATGTTTAGTAGTGACAAACGTTCAAGTACTGATTTGAATTTTAAGTTTAGAAAATACAATAGAAATTACGATTATTTTTGGGCAGGAATTTCATACCGATTCTTAAACGATCAATTTTTAAAACCCTTAAACGTTGGGCCAATGGTTGGTTTTCAAAAATCAATCGTCTACTTTGGGTATGCGTATCAAGTTACTACAAATGAACTTTCAGCTTATAATTCTGGAACGCATGTTGTAACCATTGGATTAAACTTTTTACAAGGTATTAGTAACTGTCCATGTACACAAAGTGCGGTACGTAAGTAGCTGAGGATGTTTATTTTAAATCGTTAAAGTTAAAGTGTTTTATTGATTCAATATTGCCCTTAACCGAAACAGCTCCTAAATAATTTTCTTGTGGTGTAAACGAATATAACTTCCATAAATCTTTTTCGTTTTTATCCCAATTGGTTTCTAATAATTTTGCGTTTTTATCTGAATTAATACTTACAGAAAATGAATCTAACGGAAATGAAAGTCCTTTTGCCTTAGCTTTGATAAATGATTCTTTTCGAGTCCAGCACCTATAAAACCCTTTTACCTGTTCAGCTTTAGGAAGATTATTTAAAGCCTTTATTTCTAAAGATGAAAAGTGGCTTTTAGCAATTTCTGAAACATCAAAATTTGACTTTATTTCTTCAATATCAATTCCAATGTCATCATTCAAAACAAAACCTATAACCGCCATATTTCCAGAATGGGAGACGTTGAATTTTATTTCTGTATCTAGGTCAAATTCTGGTTTTCCAAATTCTCCATATTTAAATTTGATTTCACCTGGTTTTGTATTTAGATACTTGCTAGATAACAATCGTAATACACCTCGGGTTATAATTGAAGATTTTTTATCTTTTTGAAATCTGAATTTTGAGGCTTTAAGAATTTCATCTTCAGATAAAAAATTATTTAAAGAAGCAATTTCTTGTTCAGAAATATCGAAATTGATAAACCAAATTTGTGTTTGGTTTAAAGTTAATGAGAAATCATTGTTTTTTGAAAAATTTAGCATTTTTATATATTATAAATACTTTTTTCAATGTGCTTAGCAACTGACGCTACATGAGGAGCCTCAAAAAGTTGATGATGTTTTCCAGTAGTATAAACCACTTTCACATCACCGTTTGTAATGCCTTTCCATGATTCAATATATATTGGGTTAAGTTTTTTATCAGCTTTTTCTGTTAAAATGAGTAGAACATCGTCAGTATGTTTTTTGTTCCAACCGTAGTTTACATAAATTTTGACCAAATTATGGGTAATTTTTTCTAGGTTTCTTTTACTTTTTGATGCGAAAAATCTTATAATTGTTGGTTCAATGAATCTAAGGTAATTATTTACTATAAGTAATTTTAACGCACTAAATGGATTTTTAATTAAACGGTTTATTAACCCATTAATTCTCATTATTATTCTTTCAGGGCTGGTAAAGTCTTCTTGTTTTATTATACTGTCAATAACAATCAAATTTGTTTCTTCTCCTTCAGTTTTAAAAATATTAGCTATTTCAATGCCAACCGCAGGACTAAAACAGTAGGTTAATAGATTATAAGGTCCTTTAGGTTGTACTTCTTTAATTTCTTTTGCATAATCGATAGCCATATTTGTAATACTATCATGGATTTTTTCTTTGCCATTTAATCCGGCAGCCTGTAATGCATAAACAGGGATATTTTTGTTTAGAATTTTTACTAAAGGATTAAAAAATATAACATAGCCACCCCCGCCATGTATGCAAAATAGTGGGTTATTTTCCCCAGTTGATCTAATAGGCACTAAATACTCCCAACTTTTTCCGTTTTCATCCGATAAAATATGATTTGAAAGTTTAGAAATTGTTGGATATTCTAATAGCGCAGTTACGGGAAGCTTAGTTTTCAATTTGTTATTGATTAAAGAAAATATTTTTATTGCTAAAAGGGATTTACCCCCAATTTCAAAATAATTATCATTTACACCTATTTGATTAATGCCTAAAATGTTTTCCCAAATTTGAGTGATTATAAGTTCTGTTTTATTATTTGGAGCTTCATAAGCCGTTAATTTAGGTGTATTTGTACCTTTAATATTTTTAGTAGCTGATACTTTAGGAGACGGTATTTCTTTACTTAATTCTTTATAATTAATTACTTCTTCAGATGTAATTAATGCTATGGAACTTTTTAATGCTTCAATTATCCAGTTTGATGTATCTGAATCAACATGTTTAGCATCAGTTGTGAGTACAAAATTAGTAACAACTCCGGGAAGAATAGCCAAAGTAACTGGGTAAGTTGAGGTAAATCCACTTTTTACATTTGATACTTTTAAAACCTTGTCTTGAGCTTCTGCAGGAGGGTAGTTTTCAAACACCAGCAAACTATCAAAAAGAGCAGAGTTCTCTGACCAATTAATATAAGAATAGAGTTTGTCTAAATTTAAATATTCAAAATTTCTAGCTTCAAAATGAAATTTTTGCATTTTTTGAAACCAATTCGAAAAGTTTAGGTTTTCATCAATTTCACCCCGAACAGGTTGTACGTTCATAAACATACCTGCTAGCAAATCAATGTTTGGAAAATCTCCAGATCTACCTGAAACAGTACTTCCATGTATGACATCAGGTGTATTAAAATATTTGGCAATTACAAGAGACCAAATACATTGCATTAATGTGTTTATAGTTATTTTATTTCTTTTACAGTATGATTTGATTTGATTTGTTTCCTGTTCAGGCAAATCAAAAGAATTATCAATCGTTTCATCTACTTCATGATTACTAACTGATTGAATACTAAAAAGTTTAGCCAATTTAAAATTATGTAAATAATTTGCCCAAAATGTTTTTACCTTTTCTTCTGGTAAACCATTTTTCCATTTTAGATAAGCCTTATAGTTTGGTAATGTAACTAGTTGGGGAGTTTCACCTTTATATAGGTAATCATATACTGTAAAAAGGTCTTTTAAAATAATACCACCAGACCATCCATCAAGCAGTATATGATGCATGGGCCACAAAATTTTGTTTTGATTTTTTGAAAATTGTACGACTATAATTTTTAATAAAGCACCAGATTCTAGTTGAGCTCCAATCTCTAATTGCGTTTTTTTAAGTTGCTCCCAATTTGCGTTTTTTTCGATTTCAGATAAATTAAACCAATCTAAACATTCAACCTCAATAGTTTTTGTTTTATGAATAACGTGGAGTGGTTTTTCTAAGTTTTTCCAATGAATTGTAGAACGCAAAACTTCATGTCGTTTTGTAATAAAAGCACAAGACTCTTTGAAAAATGATAATTTAAAATCACCCGTTAAGGTACATTCAGTATTTAAAAAACCTTGATCTAATTTACTGGAAAGATGATGCAACAAAAGCCCTTGTTGCATGTAGCTTAAAGGAAAAATAGCTTCGACTGATGATTTTGCTTTATCTGCCATAGGTTTTTAAAAATCCAAAATTAGAATTGACTTAAAAGATTATCTAAATCATCTTGATTAAGGTCTGCTTCAGGGAAATCTGATGGTGTGTACGAAATGTCATTTTGAGTTATACAATAATCAATAGTTGCTTTTAAATTCTGAATAAATTTATTGGCAACCATTTTAGCTGTTTCTTTTTTATAAAGGTCTTTTGTAAAACTCCAATTTACAAATAAATTATTATTTATAATTTGGGCATTAATTTCTATTAAATAGTTCCGTTCACTACGAGAATCTCGTGTTGGAGAATCTGAAAATTTAAAATTAACTCTTTCATTATTGTGTTCTGAATTTGTATTACCAAAATAGTTAAAAATAACTTTGGGCTGCAATTGATTTAAAATTGAAGTGTCCTTATTTGAAAGATACTTTAAAACTCCAAACCCTAGTCCGTTATTTGGAATAGCTCTTAGCTTTTCTTTAGTCGCCTTAATATGATTTCCAGTATCTAATGAATCTTTATAAGCGAATGAAACAGGAAAAAAAGATGTAAACCATCCTACTGTATTTGAAACATCTACATCAAGATTGTCAACATTTCTGCCTTGTCTTTCCATACCTATTAGTATGTTGTCTAAATCTCCCCATTCACATAATGTCGCAATTAATGTTGCAATTAATAGATCTTCAACTTTTGTGTTATAAGGTTCGTTAGCGTTAAAAATAAGGTTATTGGTGTAATTGCTTTCTAGCTCATTGGAATATGTAAATATTGCATTTTCAAAGTAAGTTTGAGAGTTTGAAGTTAAATCTACTGGAAGTTCTTTGCTTATATTAATTTGAGATTTCCAAAATTCAAACTCGTCAGATAAAAGCTTTTTGTTAGAAAATTTTTCTAAATAATTAGACCAATCTTTTATCGTTCCTGTTTTATTGTTTTCATTTTCAACAATAAAATCACTTGATAAATTTTTAATAGATTGAGCAATTTCATTCATTATGATATTCCAAGAAATTAAATCAACCACTAAGTGATGTGCAATTATAAAAACTTTGTTTTGCTGTACCTTAGCACAATCAAAACATACTATTTTGAATAATTTCCCCTCTGATAATTTTGTGTTTTCTTGAATATCTAATAAAATGCTTTCTATTTTATTGTCTTGAGAAATAATATCATACTTTTTATCAAGTTTAAACTGATAAAAACTTTCAATAGCTTTTGAACTTTTAATATAAGCTAGCCATTCGTTTTTATCTTTTTTGAAGCTTAGTCTTAACGCTTCATGGTTAAAAATTAATTGTTTAGAAATTGATTTGAATGTTTTACTAGAAACCCCTTCAATATTTTGTAATTCAATAACTTGATTCCAGAAATGAGGTGCGTTTTTATGAGTTTCAAAAAACCAATGTTGTACAGGCGTTAAAGGTGTTTCTCCTTCAAGTTCGTTACCATTTTTATTGATATTATTTGTGTCTTCCAAAGGGCTAGAAAACAAAGCAAGCTCACCAATGGTTTGATTTTCGAACAACTGGTTTGCTTTTAAGTTAATGCCTTCTTTTCTTGCTTTTGCAACAATTTGAATACTTAAAATTGAGTCGCCCCCAATTTCGAAAAAATTATCATTTGTGCTAATTGGTGAAAATCCTAAAACGTCTTCCCAAATTTGAACTAATTTTAACTCGATAGCGTTTTTAGCATCTATAATACCACTTTGACTAGCTTCTGAATATGATGCTTCAATTTTAGTTTTTAATAATTCTTTTTTATCAACTTTTCCATTAGGAAGCAATGGGATATTATCTAAAATTGTTATTGACGATGGAATCATATAATCAGGAAGTTTAGCCTTTAGAAATGTTTTTAAATCATCTTTATCTAAAGTAGAATCTCCCTTAATATAGGCTACAATTTTTTTTTGCTCATTCGAGTTAGATGAGGATTGAATATTAGCTTTTAACTCTTTAACTTTAATAGCTAAAAGCTGTCTCTCATCATCAGAAAGCTGTTCAATTTTATAT
>NZ_JBATHX010000143.1:0-4298 GCF_049667265.1 Algibacter sp.
TTGGAATGTCATCAAATCTTAAAACCATGTGCAGTATTGCTGGCGCTGGGAAATTTTCAGAATTTTTCAAACCCAATTGGAAAGACCAAATATGGAATTTAACCGTAGTTCTAGGCGCTATAATTGGAGGTTTTATTGCTGTTCATTTTTTGTCAAATGGTAGCGGAACAGATTTAAACCCAATTACAATTGCAGAGCTTCAAAATTTGGGATTCAAAAATGCTGGAGCAACCCTAGTACCAAACGAAATATTTGGTATGGATGTTTTAACATCACCTAAAGCACTTTTACTTTTAATCGTTGGAGGTCTTTTAGTTGGTTTCGGTACACGGTATGCTGGTGGTTGCACATCAGGTCACGCCATTGCAGGTCTTAGTAGTTTACAAAAACCATCCCTAATAGCTGTTATTGGCTTTTTTATAGGCGGTTTAATTATGGCTAATTTAATTTTTCCCCTAATCTTTTAAGTATGAAAGTTTTAAAATTTCTTTTAGTAGGTATATTTTTCGGTATCGTTTTAGTGAAATCCGAAGCCGTTTCATGGTATCGCATTTATGAAATGTTTAGGTTTCAATCCTTCCATATGTATGGCATAATAGGAACAGCTGTTGCATCGGGAATTCTATTTTTACAGATTTCAAAAAGTAGACATATAAAAAGTATAAAAGGTGCAGACATTTTTGTTCCTAAAAAAGAGGACGGATTTGTGAGGTATATTATTGGCGGGATGATATTTGGCTTAGGATGGGCATTAGTTGGAACTTGCCCCGGACCTATGTACATTCTTTTAGGTACAGGTGTTTGGAGTATGATTATTGTAATAGCTGCTGCAATAATTGGTACATTTATTTATGGTCTAATAAAAAACAAACTGCCACATTAAATGGATTCCACCCAAATTTTAGGATATATAGGCGCCCTAATCGTTGGCCTAGTTTTAGGGCTTATTGGAGGTGGTGGATCCATACTTACTGTGCCTCTTTTGGTTTATCTCCTTGGTTACAATCCCGTAGTTGCGACAGCTTACTCTCTTTTTGTGGTTGGTACCACATCCATGGTTGGTACCTATCAAAAATACAAAAAAGGCTTAGTCGATTTTAAAACAGGTTTAGCCTTTTCATTTCCTTCATTTATTGCCGTTTATTTATCTAGAAGGTATTTGGTTCCTGGAATTCCAGAATCTTTATTTTCCATTGGTGATTTTCAACTTTCCAAAGAAATGGGAATTATGATTTTCTTTGCAATTATCATGCTTTTGGCCTCTATTTCTATGATTAAAAAAGGAAAAGAGAAAGAAGTTTCGGCAAAATCGCAACCTTATTACAAAACATTTGCACAAGGTTTAATTATTGGTACTATAACAGGTATTATTGGTGCTGGTGGTGGATTTTTATACGTTCCAGCATTAGTACTTTGGGCAAATATTCCCATGAAAAAAGCCGTTGGAACATCATTAATTATTGTGACTATAAACTCTTTAATAGGTTTTACTGGAGACCTACAAACTTTAGACATTGAGTGGACATTCCTTTTAATATTTACATTAATTTCTATTATAGGTATTATAATAGGTGTGTTTTTATCAAAATTTATAAGCGGCGAGAAACTAAAAAAGAGTTTTGGTTATTTTGTATTACTAATGGCGGTTTACATAATTTATAAAGAGTTAAAATAATTACAAAAGTGATAATAGTCACATGTCAATAAGGTCAGGTTTTGTAATTTTGTATAGTTAAATTAGACTGAAGAAATCCCCTTCTTCAAGGGAATAAAAAAATAAAAGTATGCGAATAGAACAAATATATACAGGCTGTTTAGCACAAGGTGCATATTACATAGAATCAAACGGTGAGGTCGCTATTATTGACCCATTGCGTGAAACACAACAATATGTTGATAAGGCCGCTAAAGAAAATGCCAAAATAAAATATATTTTTGAAACTCATTTTCATGCCGATTTCGTTTCTGGTCATGTTGATTTAGCGAAAAAAACTGGTGCTAAAATTATATTTGGCCCTGGTGCTGAAACAGAATACGATATTCATTCTGCAAAAGACAATGAAGAGTTCAAATTAGGAAACATCATTATAAAAGTCTTGCATACACCAGGACATACTTTAGAATCTTCAACATTTCTTTTAATTGATAAGCATGGAAAAGAACATGCTATATTCTCTGGCGACACGTTGTTTCTAGGTGATGTAGGAAGACCTGATTTAGCTATTAAATCGGATTTAACAAAAGAAGATTTAGCAGCAATGTTATTTGATTCTTTACGCAAAAAAATCATGACACTTCCTGATGATATTATCGTTTACCCGGCTCATGGTGCGGGTTCTGCCTGCGGAAAAAATTTAAGCAAAGAAACGATAGGGGTTTTAGGCGAGCAGAAAAAAACAAATTATGCCTTAAGAGCGGATATGTCAAAAGACGAATTTGTAAAAGAAGTGTTAACCGGTATTGCACCTGCGCCTCAGTATTTTGCAAAAAATGCGATGATGAATAAATCTGGTTATGATGCTTTTGAAACCGTTTTGAAAAAAGGAGATACGCCTTTAACACCAGAAGAATTTGAATTAGTTGCAAATAATGAAGACGCACTAGTTCTTGATGTTCGAACAGAAAAAGAATTTGTTGAGGCGCATATACCTAATTCTATTTTTATTGGAATTAATGGTGGGTTTGCACCTTGGGTTGGTGCTTTAATAACAGATTTGAAACAACCTATAATTTTAATAACACCAAAAGGAAGAGAAAAAGAGACGGTTACGCGATTATCCCGTGTGGGATATGATAATACTTTAGGTTATTTAGAAGGTGGCATTGAAGCTTGGAAAAAAGCTGGAAAAGACATTGAAACAATTAATTCAATTTCCGCTCAAGAATTTTATGGCCATTCAAAAAATGAAAGCATTAATGTTTTAGATGTTAGAAAAGATGGTGAATATAAGTCTGAATATTTAGAAGGCGATTTCGTTCAGCATTTTGCTTTAGATTTTATAAATGAAAACATGCACCATATTGATAAAGACAAAAAGTATTATATTCATTGTGCTGGTGGGTATCGCTCGGTGATTGCTATATCTATTTTAAAAGCTCGAGGTTTTGATAATTTAATTGATATAGCAGGTGGTTTTGCTGCCATAAAAAATTCGGGCTTACCAGTTACCAATTATATATGTCCATCAACATTATAAATACTATTAATTAATCAAAAAAGATATGAAAAAAAACATGGGAAGTGCAGACAAAGGAATAAGAATAGCTTTGGCTATAGTTGTTGCCTTACTTTATTATTTTAATGTCATTACAGGAACATTAGCTTATGTGCTAATGGCTGTTGCTATTATTTTTCTAATAACGAGCTTCATTAATTTCTGTCCCCTTTATAAAATTTTTGGAATTAACACATGTAAAATAAAAAAATGAAAACAGTTTTAGAAATACAAAATCTTAAGTGTGGCGGATGTGCCAACACCATAACCAAAAAAGTTTCTAGTTTGGAGGATGTTTCTGAATTAGAAATTAACAACGATAATAACACGGTTTCATTCCAATACGAAAATGAAAATACGCTTTATGAAGTTCAAGACCTTCTTAATAGTATTGGTTACCCTGTGGTTGGAGATAAAAATGCGTTAACTACAAAAGCTAAATCTTTTGTAAGTTGTGCCATTGGAAGAATGAATAATTAAATAATCTCAGCACTTAAACCAGCATCTAAAAGCATAGAGCAGCGCGGTTTTAATTCTTTATACTCACCCGTTTTAACAGTACATTTCCCTTTGTAATGTACTAGAATAGCACATTGTTCTGCTTGCTCGGCAGTATGCTCGCAGGCATAAATAAGGGTATCTATAACGTGATCAAAGGTGTTAACATCATCATTGAACAATACGATTTCATTCTGAGTTAGCACGGCTTCTTCAACTAATAATTCTTCTGATGCTTTTTCTTTTGTACTCATAACTTTAATATCCTTTGGGGATTTATTATACTACTAATTTATAAATTTTAACGATACCCAATTGTTTCTTTCCAATTTTTCTTCAAATTTTAACAAATGTTTTTCACCTTCTTTTTGAATCATTGGAATATCATCAGCATAAAATCCGCTTAAAAAAAGCGTTCCGTTTTTATTTAAACATGAAATATAAGTGGCCATCTCTTGCATTAAAATATTGCGATTTATATTAGCAATTATTATGTCGTATTTATTTTTTAAAACTGACGCATCCCCTTCAATTACTGTGATATTTTTACAATTATTACGTTCTACATTTTCCAAACTGTTTAGG
>NZ_JBATHX010000144.1:0-12475 GCF_049667265.1 Algibacter sp.
CTACAGAACAGCAATTAGTGGATTATGTGAAAATACAACTTATGAGTTTTCATCCTGGATGATTAATTTGTTGCCAATTTCTGGTTGCGGTGGTGCTGGCATTCCCATAAATGTAAAATTCGAAATTTGGGATAATACAGACACGAATCTTCTAGCCAGCGGTGATACTGGAAATATAACAGGAAATTCAAGTCCGAATTGGCAACAATATGCTCTGGTATTTCAAACCTTGCCAGGTCAGACATCCGTTATTTTAAAAATGCTTAATAATGGCGTAGGAGGTTGCGGAAACGATTTAGCTTTAGATGATATTGTGTTTAAATCTTGTGGCGATACCATTGAAATAGAAGATGCTGCAAACGCAAATATTACCGTTTTATGTGAAGACGAAGTGCCTTATTTAACTACACTAAAAGCAACTCCAGATTTTACCATATTTTCCACGCATTTCTATCAATGGCAAGAAAGTTTAGATGGTATAAACTGGGTGGATATTACTGGCGAAACTAACGACACCTTTAACACGCCGGCCATAAATAACACGACATTTTACAGAGTTAAAGTAGCCGAAGCAGCTGTAAATGTGAATAATGATTTCTGTAATTCCACTTCCGAAATTTATGAAATTAGAGTCATTCCTTTGCCCAGTCAACCAACCAGCAATGGTAATTTAGTAATTTGTGAAAACGATACAACACCATTAACAGTAACCGTTCCAACAGGTATTAAAGTAAATTGGTATGATGCAAATACAGACGGAAATTTACTTTTAGCAAATAGCACGGCTTACAACCCAAGTGCCTCAGGAATGTATTATGCCGAAGCTGAAACTACAGAAGGGGGTTGCATATCCGCCACAAGAACAGCTGTTGAAATTAATTATTTAAAACTACCAGAAGTTACCGACGAAACCCTCGATTTTTGTGAAAATACGGTCATAACCTTACATGCAAACCCAACAGACCCAAGCACAGTAACCTCATATTTATGGAATAATGGCAGTACCAACAACAATATCGATGTTTCTAGTGCAGGCACATATTCCGTAGTCGTTTCAAATAATTCGTGTAGTGTGACAAAAACCATTACCCTATCTCAAATCGATAATCCAAGTATAGAAAATGTAGAATCTAGCGGTACCAACATCGTAATCACTACATCAAATACAGGCAATTTTTTATATTCTATCGATGGGGTTACATTTCAAGCAAACCCTTCATTTTTTAATATTGAGGGCGGGCAATATACCATTTATGTAAAGCAACAAGATTGCAACCAGGTTATAACCACGCAACACATTCACTTTTATATTCCAGATTTTTTCACCCCAAATGGAGATGGTGCAAACGATACCTTTAATTTAAAAGGCATTGAGTTTTATTGTTCCTCGCAAGTAAACATTTTCGATAGGTACGGAAAACTTTTAAAAAGCGGCGTAAACACAACACTACAATGGGATGGAACCTATCACGGGCAACTTTTACCAACCGGCGATTATTGGTATGTTGTCATTATTGAAGGTCAAAAATTTACAGGGCATGTTACCTTGAAACGTTAATTTTTTTAGGCTTTACCACAAGGGTCGGGCTGTGGCTTTTCTCTGAACCCCTAATGCAGTTTAGTTAACTAGCTTTGTTTAATAATTTATAAGATCGTTTTATTTGGAGAGGTTCGTTTAACGGTCTCGTTTAAACGTCTTTAAAGAGAAAGATAGGGAATAATTGCGGTTACAAATTGAAGCTGGCGTTTACTGTTTATATTTCAGTAATTGTGCTTTCAGGTCATAATCTTCTATTGATTTTTTCTGTCAAATGTAACATCGAAATAACTTTTGTAAGAATAAGAAATTTATTATACACGACGTTTCTCATTAATAAATGTACGGTGAATTTTTGAAGTTTAGACTTTGTGCTTTTGTTAAAGTACTAACAAAAAAATAGAGTTTTCAGTCTTTTAAAAATGCCTCAATTGTTAAATGGAGATTGTGCGCCAAGGATTTTTCACGTTGAAGATAGCGATTAATGGAATATGTGTAGGTTAACTCTTGATTAATTAAGCTATGAAACTCATCAGCTTTCATTTTTAAGAGTATTCTTGGTATTTCGGGTGTGTTAATACTATCTGGATATTTTGAATTGAAAACCTTAATGGAATTAACATAATCGGCATAATCACTTCTAATATTGTCAATATAATCTCGAATGAAAACTTTGTTATTATAATAACTCATAATTTGAGTCCTGATATCATCATCCATAATTAAGTTTAAAGCTCCGGTGCTTTTTAACTCATCAAAAGTATTTGAAGACCCCTGAAAACTAGCTCTACTATTTACCCCGCCAAAGGATACTTTATTAATAAAACTTAATGTATCATCAATTTTAAGGTTTCCTAGAATATAATCTTTAGCCAAGTTTAGACTTTCAATTTTTTTAGGTCTTGCTCTGAACCAGGAATATTCTAGAGACACGGAATCATTGCGTATTTCTTTACTTAAATACGTTAAGTATTTATGTTCTGATTTTTTGTTTTTATTATTCTCGTTCCAATTATTAATCTGTAATGCAATGAGAATTCCAATAACCACAAGAATAATTTCACCAATGGCGTATTTGAAGTATTTGGTTGTTTTACCTTCTTTGAGAAGGTTTTGGCGGATTTTTCTAAAAAAATTAATCATTTACTTTCGTCAGGTTGAAAGTAAATTAGATTGATGGTAGTACGTGAGGTTAATTAATTTTATTTAAAGATATTGAATTGTTATTGATTATTCCTTAAACATCCCAATATACAATTCACCATTATCGTTCATAGTGGCTCTAAACATGCCTTGAGTATTAAATTCCATAACCATGTTTCCGTTTTTATCTATAGCTACGATACCACCAGTTGCGCCTTCATCTCCAATGTTTGGCAATTTGTTTTGAATAACCTCTTTGGCCGCATCCTTTAAAGATAAACCTTTATATTCCATAAGTGCAGAAATATCATGTGCCACCATTCCGCGAATAAAAAACTCACCCCAACCTGTGCTAGAAACAGCGCAAGTGTTGTTGTTAGCATAAGTTCCTGCGCCAATTATTGGAGAATCGCCAATGCGTCCCCAGCGTTTGTTAGTCATGCCACCTGTTGAAGTTCCTGCTGCTAAATTGCCATGTTTATCGAGAGCCGCACAACCTACCGTTCCAAATTTTGAATCTTGTAAATCTGCATCAAAAAACGAAGCCACTTTATTTTTTTCTGAAGCTTTTACACGTTCAAGAGATTTTAACTTTTTTTCAGTTAAAAAGTAACTTGACTCTACAATATCTAAACCTTGTTCTGCTGCAAATGTTTCAGCTCCAGAACCAGAAAGCATTACATGCGGCGAATTATCCATAATAGCTCTGGCCAAATTAATCGGGTTTTTAACTGTTTTTGTACCCGCGGAAGCGCCTGCGTTTAAGGTTTTTCCATCCATAATGGAAGCATCATGCTCGTTAACACCTTCAAAAGTTAAAACTGCACCTTTACCAGCATTAAAAAGTGGCGAGTCTTCTAAAATATTTATCGTTTTTTGTACGGCATCTAAACTTGTACCGCCAGCTTTCAGAATATCATAACCTACTCGAATAGCTTCTTCTAGTTTTTGACGGTATTCAGCTTCTTTTTCTTCAGACATATTATCGCGTCTAATACTGCCGGCACCACCGTGAATAACAATTGAAAATTCTACCTTTTCAGGTTCTTTTTGAAGGTATTCTGTAGTTTTATTGGGGTCATTTTTACAAGACGAAACAACTAAGAAGGCAAAGATTAAATAGATAAATGTTTTCATGAAAAGCAGATTGATTTGTAGACTAAGTTAATGATTTTATCATTAGTAAATTTCAACAAAAACGACTTTTAATTAGTATATTCGCAAAGAAACTCAACATAATCAATAAATCAATAATTAATGAATGCAATAGCGACTGATTTTGGTATAGACAAAGCCCTTAAAACTTTGGGTGTAAAAGCCATAAATGAAGGAACATCTACAGGTTCTAATAATTTTTCAAACGGCGATATTATTGAAAGTTATTCCCCAGTAGATGGGCAATTAATTGGAAAGGTAAAAACCACTACCAAAGCTGATTATGAAAAAGTGATGGAAGCTGCTACTTTAGCTTTTAAAACATGGCGAACGATGCCTGCACCACAACGAGGAGAAATTGTACGTCAGTTTGGTGATAAATTACGGAAAAAAAAAGAAGCTTTAGGGAAACTAGTTTCCTATGAAATGGGAAAAAGCTATCAAGAAGGTTTAGGCGAAGTTCAAGAAATGATTGATATCTGCGATTTTGCAGTTGGGTTATCGCGTCAGCTTCATGGTTTAACCATGCATTCTGAACGACCAGGACACCGTATGTATGAGCAATATCATCCGCTTGGTGTGGTGGGTATAATTTCAGCATTTAATTTTCCTGTAGCTGTTTGGGCGTGGAATACCGCTTTAGCTTGGGTTTGTGGTGATGTTTGTGTTTGGAAACCATCAGAAAAAGCACCGTTGTGCGGTGTGGCTTGCCAAAATATAGCAGCCGAAGTTTTTGCTAAAAACAATTTACCAGAAGGAATTTCCTGTTTAATAAATGGTGATTATAAAGTTGGTGAGTTAATGACTAAAGACACCCGTATTCCGCTTATTTCAGCAACTGGATCAACCAGAATGGGTAAAATAGTAGCTCAAGAAGTGGCAGGACGTTTAGGAAAAAGTTTATTAGAACTTGGTGGAAATAACGCCATTATAGTAACCCCAGATGCCGATATAAAAATGACGGTTATTGGTGCCGTTTTTGGTGCTGTTGGTACTGCAGGACAACGTTGTACATCTACCAGACGATTAATTATTCACGAATCTATTTACGATAATGTTAAAGCAGCAGTAGTTGATGCTTATAAACAACTTAGAATAGGAAATCCATTAGATGAAAATAATCATGTTGGGCCGTTGATAGATACCGATGCTGTCAACATGTATAAAAATGCCTTAGAAAAAGTAGTTGAAGAAGGGGGAAAAGTTGTTGTTGAAGGCGGTGTACTTTCTGGTGAAGGATATGAATCTGGATGTTATGTAAAGCCAGCCATTGCCGAAGCGAAACCACACTTTAAAATTGTTCAACATGAAACTTTTGCGCCTGTTTTATATTTATTAAAATATTCGGGTGAGGTTGAAAATGCCATTGATATTCAAAATGAAGTAGCTCAAGGATTAAGTTCGGCAATTATGACCAATAATTTACGTGAAGCGGAGCGTTTCTTGTCTGTTCAAGGTTCAGACTGTGGCATTGCAAACGTAAATATTGGAACCTCAGGCGCTGAAATTGGTGGTGCTTTTGGAGGTGAAAAAGAAACTGGTGGTGGACGAGAATCGGGTTCGGATGCATGGAAAGTTTACATGCGCAGACAAACTAATACAATTAATTATACTACAGAGTTGCCCTTAGCTCAAGGGATTAAGTTCGATTTTTAGTGCGTTAGGCCGATTTAATATTTAAATCCGTTTCTTATTAGGAAATGGATTTTTTGTATCTTCAACTATTGCAATTAAACCTTTTTTACTTCTACTTGTCTAAATGGGTACAACTTCTCACTTTTTGACTTAAATTTTTCACCATGAAGCGTAAACATATCCAGCATTTATTCAGACGTAGTGGTTTTGGGATTTTACCTACAGATCTAGATTTGCTATCTAAAAAGAGTAAGAATGAAATCGTTAATACCCTTATAATAGCTTCAAGAAAGGTTACGCCTCTAGAGGTAGATACTTCAGAAATAAAAGAAATTTTTAGTGGTACTATGATGAATGGGTCTAAACTAGACCCTGAAATTCGAAGAGAAATTCAAAAAATAAGTCGCAAAAAACAAATTGAATTTAATGTCGCTTGGGTAGATAGGCTCACAAATTCTTCTGAAATTTTAAGAGAAAAAATGACCCTTTTTTGGACAAATCATTTTGTTTGCGAAGATAATAGCATCAATTATATTCAACAATTTAATAATACACTCAGAAAACATGCTTTAGGTAATTTTAAAGATTTTGTAAATGCTGTTTCCAAAGAAGCTGCCATGACCAAATATTTAAATACGAAACAAAACAAAAAACAAAAGCCTAACGAGAATTTTGCTCGCGAGTTAATGGAGCTATTTACGCTTGGTGTTGGGCATTATTCCGAAGAAGACATAAAAGAAAGCGCTAAAGCATTTACAGGCTACAGTCATAATCTACGAGGGGAGTTTGTTTTTAAAAAACGAACACATCACGAAGGCGACAAAACATTTTTCGGTAAAACCGGGAATTTTACTGGGGAAGATATTATCGATATTATTATAGAAGAAAAGCAATGCGCAACATTTATCTGTGGTAAAATATATCGCTATTTCGTTAATGATAATATAGATGAGGAACATGTAAACGCTATGGCTAATGTGTTTTATAAGGATTATAACATTGAAAGTGTTATACGTTTTATGTTAAATTCAGACTGGTTTTATGATAAAAAAAATATAGGAACAAAAATTAAATCACCTATTGAGCTTTTGGTTGGATTAAAACAAACTGTTCCAATAACATTTAAAAACTCTAAGCAATTAATATATGTTCAACGCTTGTTAGGCCAAGTTTTGTTGAGACCTCCAAACGTAGCAGGATGGAAAGGTGGAAAAAACTGGATAGATAGTAACACCATTGTATTACGTTTAAAGTTGCCTTCCTTATTGCTAAATAAAGCTTATATATCGAAAGTAGAAGTAGGACAAAAAGATGAAAATTCCGAGACTAAAAAGGAGTTGTTTAAGGAAAAATTTGGTAAGCGTTTTAAAGTTGAAACAAATTGGAAACACTTCAATAATCACTTTAAAAATGTTGACATTGATGCTCTTGGAAACCATCTATTAGCATGCGAAATCAATGAGAGTTCAAAAGCCTATTTACAATCTCTTGAAAAAGTATCAAAACAAGAATATTGTGTGCAACTTATGTCGTTACCCGAATATCAAATGTGTTAATTATGGATAGAAGAAAATTTTTAAAACAGTCATCGCTAGCCAGCAGCCTATTTTTTGTTCCTAGTTTTCTTAAAGCATTTGAGGAAGTAGCAAGTAGCAAATTAGGTTACAAACGATTGGTAATTATTCAGCTTTCAGGAGGTAACGACGGTTTAAATACTGTAATTCCTTATAATAACGATTTGTATTATAAAGAACGCCCAACTTTAGCCATAGCAAAAAATGACATTATAAAACTAAACGATGAGGTTGGTTTAAACCCAAGTTTAACACCCTTAAAAAGGCTTTACGATAAAGGCTATTTGTCAATTATTAACAATGTAGGTTATCCAAATCCAATCAGGTCACATTTTAGGTCTATGGACATTTGGCAAACCGCATCCAACTCCAATGAATATTCCCAAAGTGGGTGGGTGGGTCGTTATTTAGATCATTATGGTAAACAACCGCACAGCGCTATCGAAATAGACGAAAGCTTATCATTAGCCATGAAAGGTGAAAATGTTAATGCCATTGCAACACAAGACGCTAAATCATTTTATAATCTATCAAAAGACCCTTATTTTAAAAACTTAAACAAACATCAAAACGATGTACATTTAAGCGAGCATAATTTAGGGTATCTGTATAAATCTATGATTGCAGCAGAATCTTCTGCTAAATATATATATGAAACCAGTAAAACGTTCACTAGCCTTCAAGAATACCCAAACAATAAATTTGGGAAGCAGCTAAAATCTACAGCTCAATTTATAAATTCTGGATTGCAAACTAAGGTGTTTTATACTTCTTTGGGCGGTTTCGATACACACGTTAATCAATTTAACACCCAAAAGCGATTGTTAGGGCAATATGCAGATGGCATTGAGGCCTTTGTTCAGGACTTAAAAATTAACAATACATTTAAAGACACTCTAATTTTAACCTTTTCAGAATTTGGTCGTCGTGTAAAACAAAATGCAAGTGTTGGTACAGATCATGGAACCGCAAACAACGTTTTTGTAATAGGAGCAAACTTAAAGAAACCAGGTTTTTATAACAATATGGCCAGCCTAAGTAATTTAGATGATAACGGCGATTTAAAATTCGAAATAGATTTTAGAACCATTTACGCAACAGTTTTAGATAAATGGCTAGAGGTAGACGATAAAAAAGTACTCAATAAATCATTTAAACAATTAGATTTTATTTAAGGATATTTGGGCGTTACCACAAGGGTCAGGCTTTCCGATGCAAGTCCTAGCTCCTCCTACGTCGGGCTGTGGGATTTTATTCATGCGTTTCTATTTTATATTAAAAAATTCATGAACATAAATGTTTCTCTGCAATCCTTAACGCGGACAGGTCTGCTAGGATCAGTAATTTAAACTAAGTAATCTGTTTTCAGCTTATGGATAAAATCACTTTACAAGACCCTAGGAATGTTTTCAAACTTCAATCTAATAATCTAAATTAAGGTTGAAAATTTCATTTTAGTCCATAAAAAAACCTTGAGCCAATCTTAAAGCGATTTGGGGCACAAGGTTTAATTAAAATGATTAATAGCAATGCAAAGATAAATCATTAAACATATTTTCAAAATTTTAAAGGCAACTTAAACAAATATTTATTAACATTTGTTAATTATATTTCATTTTCCTCAAAATTCGCAACGATTCTTTATATAAATTATAAATTTCGTTGCTGTAGGCTTTTAAATACGGTTTTGCATCATTCAGCTTGTCTATAGCCTGATGGAATAAATTTAAATAACAAATTAAATAAGTTGCAGGTAAGTTTTTTAAGTCTAATTCTTCTCTTTGTGTGAGCTTAATACCTTTCTTTAGTTTTTCTAAAATGGCGTTATTGGCATTGTAAATATGATGTAACACTTTTTTATCAAACTGTGGCGGTTCAAACAATAGTTTCGTTTCAATATTATATTGCGCGTTTTCCTCAAATTTAATAAGTGTTTCTTCTAATTGATAGTATTTATTTGAGCCTTGAAGCCCAAGATTTACATATTCAATAATTTTAAAGCTATTATCATTAATTTCTATAGAAACTTCATCTAAGGCCGAAAAAAACAAACGCACCTGTTCGTTAATTAATTCGATATCTACCCGCGAGTAAAATGTTTCTTTTTTTACCACTTTTTTATGCCCAGCCCAGCACACCACAAAATATTCTTTAAATACTTTGTATTGCGCATTAAAGTCTTTCCGGGTATTCATAAAATCAAAAACCCCATTTAAAGTATGTTCAATATTATTTTGGGCATTAATTTCAATGGCTTCCACAATTTTTGAATTCACATCTTGAATTTCAATATCAAAAACCTTTGGCATGCTCATGCTTCCGTCCCTAAAAAAAACAGAGCCACCATAATATTTCCAAATGTTTTTTCTTAGTGAAGTAATTTTTCCTGTAGGGCGTATGGTTACTAATCCAACTACCTTATGGTCTGGCAAATGCGGAAACGGAATGTTTTCATATTGTACAATTGGCGGATGACTTAAATAGGCATTAATTAGGTTTTGTATTTTACTGTCATCAAAAAAATCGACACCAATAATGTTGTTGTCCTCATCCTCTACACCAATTACAATGAATGAATTGTTTTTTGGGTTGCTGTTAGAAAGTGCACAAATATGCTTTAAAAACTTTGCTTTTCCTTCTTTGTGGCTAATATCAATTTCTCGCTTCTTGTCATAAAAACTGTTCTCATCGTTATGAGCTAAAAGGTGTTTTATGAGGAGGCGTTTGTTGATCATACTGATATTATCTATTTTTTATTGTCATTATTTATTCAAGTTTAATCAAATTTAGCTCCCTTACGATTTGAGTTTTTTAAATAATTCATGAATTTTGATAATTGATTTATTAGTTCTTCGGCATCAGAATTTAATTTTTTATACGATTTTTCATCAATATGATTTCTTCTATAACATCTTAATAATTGGGATTTACTTTCACTACAAGAACCTCTTGAATAACTTAAAAACATTATAAACTCTTTATTTCCGCCTCTTCCAAAGCCTTCGGCAATATTGTCCATTATGGATCCAGAAGAACCATTTATTTGTTCTCGTAGTTTATAATCTTTATTTAAGGAGGTATTGCAAATAATGTCCCAGATATTATCGCAAAACAAAGTTGCTACTTTATAAATATCTAAACTTTCAAATGAACTATGATGTGCCATAAAACTTGAATAAAAAATAGTAATAAATAATATTCAACCACAGTAAAGAAATCTAATGAGATTTCTTTACTGTGGTTGAATTCGCCTGCGCCGTTGGAAACACCAACAAATCAGCAATATTTACATGAGGAGGTCTTGATACAGCAAAATAAATAATCTCAGCAATATCTTTAGCTTGTAATGCTTTAAAGCCTTTGTAAACATTATCAGCCGCAGCATCGCCTTTAAAGCGCACTTGGGAGAATTCGGTTTCAACCAATCCTGGGTTAATCGAACCAACTTTTATTCCAAACGGATTTAAATCAAGACGCATCCCTTCCGTTATGGCTAAAACGGCATGTTTACTAGCGCAATACACATTGCCTTTTGGGTAAACTTCCTTCCCAGCCGAGGACCCAATATTTATAATATGCCCAGATTGACGCTCAGTCATTTGTGGAATAATGGCCTTGCTAACATAAAGCAACCCTTTTACGTTAATGTCCATCATGGCATCCCAATCATCAATGTTTCCAGTCTGTATTGGGTCTAAACCATGTGCGTTTCCTGCGTTGTTTACAAGAATATCTATAGTTTTAAAATCTTTAGGGAGCGCTTCGATAGCATTAAAAGTTGCGACTTTATCGCACACATCAAAGTTTAAAATGTGCACATTGGTTAAGCGTTCTAATGCTTTTTGAATAGTGTTTAAACGTTCTAATCGCCTTCCACAGATCACGAGATTAATCCCTTGTTTAGCAAATTCGTAAGCTGTTGCTTCACCAATGCCGCTTGTTGCTCCTGTAATTAATGCCGTTTTTTTCATTTATTAAATTATAATATCACCTATAAAAATACAGAATGTGAATATAAATTCAGATGCTTTTCAAATTAAAAAACAATGGATATTTTAAGTATTTAGGATAAACTTATAATAATTATTTGTTAATTGACATCAACATAGATATTCCTTGATACTTTTAACCATTTTTTAACACGTTAACAGTATTTTTTTTAACAATTTGCGGTACCCAAATAAGAACATGATATTAGGGCCTTTAATAAAATAAAAAATGATGGAAGAAACAGGGACAATTGATATAAAGTCAATTAATGAGAAAATTGAAAAAGAAAGTGCTTTTGTTGATTTATTGATGCTTGAAATGAACAAAGTTATCGTGGGTCAAAAACACATGGTAGAGCGTTTACTTATTGGCTTATTAGGTCAAGGACATATTCTATTAGAAGGTGTTCCAGGATTGGCAAAAACTTTAGCTATTAACACGCTATCTCAGGCTGTAGATGGTAGTTTTAGTAGAATTCAATTTACTCCAGATTTATTACCTGCGGATGTTACAGGTACATTAATCTACAACATGAAGCTTAATGATTTTTCAATTAAAAAAGGACCAATCTTCGCTAATTTCGTGCTAGCTGATGAGATAAATAGAGCACCAGCAAAAGTGCAATCGGCATTACTAGAGGCGATGCAAGAAAAGCAAGTTACTATTGGTGATGAAACATTTATACTTGATAAACCATTTTTAGTAATGGCAACTCAAAACCCTGTTGAGCAAGAAGGAACGTATCCGTTACCTGAAGCGCAGATTGACCGTTTTATGCTAAAAACAGTTATTGATTATCCAAAAATTGACGAGGAGCAAATGATTATGAGAGCGAATTTAAAGGGCGCTTGGGATAAGGTGAATCCTGTAGTTTCAGTTGCTCAGATATTAAAAGCTCAACAAGCTGTTCGTGAAGTGTACATGGATGAAAAAATTGAAAAATATATTTTAGATATCATTTTTGCAACACGATATCCAGAAAAATACAGACTTCCGGCTTTAAAACCATTAATTTCTTTCGGTGCTTCACCTCGTGGAAGTATCAATTTAGCAACTGCCGCAAAATGTTATGCATTTATTAAGCGTCGTGGCTATGTGATTCCTGAAGATGTTCGTGCTGTGGTTTACGATGTTTTACGACACAGAATTGGTATTACTTACGAAGCAGAAGCTGAAAATGTAACTTCAGAGGATATCATCAGTAAAATTGTAAATGAGATAGAGGTACCATAGGATTTCAGATTTAAGAATGCCGAATGACGATTTGTGATTTCTCAATTTGAAGAAATCGTAAATCAATAATCTTCAATCGTAAATTGGAAAATGGATACTAAAGAATTACTAAAAAAAGTACGTAAAATAGAGATTAAGACACGCCGACTGTCTGATCATATTTTTGGAGGTGAATATCATTCTACTTTCAAAGGGCGTGGTATGACTT
>NZ_JBATHX010000145.1:0-9349 GCF_049667265.1 Algibacter sp.
ATACCAACAAAATATGGACAATCTTTACCCGTTGAGTCCATTAATAAAAAAGTGTTGGGTTGGAAGAGTTTGGACGAGAAGGGAAACATTTGGTTTGGGCATGAATTTGAGTTAAAAAACGACGACATAATAATTTCTGCTGATTCTGATGATACCACAAAAAGGTTATCACAAATACTAAACGCTGCGAAAACGTTAAACCCGAATTTTTTAAAAACTGAAACAGGATTTAAGGTCACAACCTCGTTAACTTTCCCTAGAAAATGGGGTTTAGGAACATCTTCGACACTAATAAATAACGTGGCGCAATGGGCAAAAATAAATGCCTTTGAATTGCTACAACTTACTTTTGGTGGAAGCGGTTACGATATTGCTTGTGCGCAAAACAATACGCCAATTATTTACCAAACACTAAATAATAAAATCACAGTTAACCCTATAGATTTTAATCCTGAGTTTAAAGACCAACTATACTTTGTTTATTTAAATCAAAAGAAAAACAGTCGCGAGGGCATTTCTGCCTACAACTCCAATAAAACCAACTTAAACATTCCTGAAATCAATAGTATTGTAATGCAAATTGCAGAAAGTAAAACATTAGCGATTTTTGAAACATTAATTAATAAGCATGAAACAATTATTTCGAAAATCACAAAACAAAAACCAGTAAAGGAATTGTTGTTTTCGGATTTTGAAGGAAGTATTAAGAGTCTTGGTGCTTGGGGTGGCGATTTTGTTTTGGTTGTTTCACAACATCCTCCAAATGACTATTTTAATAATAAAGGGTATGATACTATCATCCCTTATTCTGATATGATATTGTAAATAAAAAAAGCCTCGATAATCGAGGCTTTTTTTATTATTTAATTTTTCAGGCTGATTTATTGAATTTGAGTCGAAGCTCTATTATCTTCAATTTCTGCAGCCTCTTTTAAAGCATTATATAATTTTGTATTAACGGAAGCAGCTTTTTGCTGTTCTACTCTATTTGCAGCTGCTTGATAGTTATCTAATGCAACGGCTGGTGTTATTTTAGTTACTTGTACCATATAAACACCATTTGTACCATCAATTAATTTTGATGTTTCACCTTCTTTTAATCCAAATGCAGCTCCAACAACCAAAGGCTCTCTTCCTCCTCCAGAAATAGTTGGGTTTTTCATGCTAACCCCATTAGAGGTTCTTACATTTGTTTTTTCAGCCGCAGCTAAATCTTCCAAAGAACTAACAGAAACTCTATCTCTTATAAGTTTTGCTTTCTTTTCCTTTCTAAGGATAGGTAATACTTTAGCAGTTGCATCATCAGCAGACATTAAACCTGCTTTATGGTTAGCTACTAATTGCGCAATAACATAACCATTATTTACATTAAAACGTTTAATATCTCCAACTTCAGCTTCTTTTTCAAAAGCCCAACGTACAATTGGTCTTTGATTTCCAACGCCTGGAATGGTTTCGTCTAAAATTTTAATTCCATTAACTGGTCTGATTACATACTTATTTTCTTTTGCTACAACTTCAAAATCTCCTTTACCTGCATTAATTTCAAAATTTGAAGCATCTCTAAATACTTTGTCAGTTGTTGTTTCAGAAGGTTCAATTTTTCTCGAAATAGTTCCAACTTGAATGGCTTTTGTTGTGTTTTTTTGTCCTTCAACCTCTATTATATGAAATCCAAATACTGTTTTCACAACCCCTAAATCACCTGTTTTTCCTTCAAATTCAAAATCATTAAATTCAGGAACCATGGTGTTATATGGATGCCAATCGTAACGTCCTTCTTTAGCAACACTTCCTTGATCAGAAGAAAATGCTGTAACAAATTCAGGGAATTTTGAACGATTACGTTTAAGTATAGTTAATAAACTATCAGCAGTTTTTTTAGCTTCTGCTTCCGTTTGAATTGTCTCTGGACCAGCGCTTTGAGCACCTTTAAAAGGAATTAAAATGTGTCGCACTTTAGCCGAATCTGGAATTTGTTTTACAGCTATTACTTTAGTTACTTTAAAACTACCGTCATGCTTATATGGTCCGTAAACTTCACCTTCATTTAAATTGTAGATAGCATCAGCAAATTCAGTTGGCAAGCTAGATTTAAAAACAAATCGTTCGTCAAATTTTATATCTGAAGCAGCAATTGAGTTAATATACTCTTCATTATTTTCTACTTTAGAAAAAGCAACAATAACATCTTTAGCTCCTCTTTCATCAACAAGTTGTCCATTAACATAAGCATTTAATTCTGCTTTTATAGCGTTTTCATCTTCTACAGAAGCGACTTCTTTAAATTCAACAAAACGAATATCTCTAGAAGCCTCAACTTTATACTGATTCTTATTTTCGTTAATATAGTTTGTTATATCAGATTTTGATACTTGAACAGTACTATCTGGAATAGTAGAAAAATTAACTTGTACATATTTAATATCTACTTTATTTCCTTCTAATTCGTAATCCAACTTACCTTCTGCAAGTGTACCAGTTAAACCAGCTTTAACCATATTGAAATAGTTTTGGTTTAATGCCGTTGAAGCAACTTGCTTTTCATAATTCACCCAACTCTCAAAACCTGCTGGTGAAGTTTCTTTTAGGTTAGCAATGTATTCATTCATTTTATTTTCATCAAAAAGACCTGCTTCATTTAAAAAGTTTTGGTTTGTAGCCAACGATGTTTTAAGCAAATCTCTCATTTGGTCTTTCTCAACCGAAATTTCAAGTTTATCAAACTGAGTTTCCATAACAGCTTGTCTTACTTCTTGATCCCAAACTCTATTCATAACTTGGGTATTGGTTGCACTAGGTCCCATTTGCCTTTGTAGTTGCTCTACTTTTTGCATAAAGTCTTCACGAGTAATATCTTTACCGTTAATAGTTGCAACAATATTTTGCGACTTAGAAGTTAAAGCATCACTATTTTTAAATAAATCTGCTAATACAAAAGAGAATAGCGCCAAGGCTATAATTAATATTAAAAAAAGTGAACGTTGTCTTATTTTATTTAAAACTGCCATTTGTAAATTAATTTTTTAAAATCCGTTGTTGGAATTGCTTGTTTAGTTGGTGTCAATTGAAATAAACTGATAAAAATATCGTGCGCGAAAATACCATTTTCATTTCAATAATAAAAGTGTTATCATGTTTTTTGTAGCACCGCTTGTTGTTAAGTTATTTTTAGTTTTAGAAGTAAGGGATTTTCGTTGATTTCGTGAATCTTATAACTTAAAAATAATGTAGAATATTTTTTTCTAGCCAAATCTTGAATCTAAAAACTTAGACTTAATCTTCGTCCAACAATTTAACCTCTACCAAATCAATTTTAGTGTTAGAAACTTCTAAAATTGTAAATTGAAAAATATCAATATGAACAATATCGTTTTGCGCAGGAATCTGTTCGGTATGATTAACAATCAAGCCTCCAAGCGTTTCATAATTCTCGCTTTCTGGAAGATTTATTTTATAAGTTTCATTAATATAATCGACTTCAAGTCTGGCTGAAAATTTATAAACGTCGTTTTCAAGTGTTTCTTCAATTAAATCTACCGAATCATGTTCGTCCTCAATTTCACCTAATAATTCTTCAACAATATCTTCAACGGTCATAATACCTGCCGTACCACCATATTCATCTAAAACTACCGAAATACTTCTACGCTTTTTAGTAAGCACACTCAAAACATCTTTAATAAGAACTGTTTCCGGAACATACTCAACAGGCATCATCATAGATTTGATATCCTTTGCTTTCTTAAACAGATCAAATGAGTGCACATAGCCTAAAACATCATCTATCGTGTCTTTATAAACCAATATTTTTGTTCGGCCCGTTTCAGTAAATAAGGCATTTAAAGATTTAACAGAATCATTAATTTCAACTGCTATAATTTCTGTTCGAGGAATCATAACCTCGCGTGCTTTTACTTCTGAAAACTCTAAGGCATTTTGAAAAATTTGTATTTCACTATCAACATGATCAAGTTCTTCAACAGATTCCATTTGCTCACTAATATAATTACCGAGTTCTACTTTTGTAAATGCCAGTTGAATTTGATCCCCTTCAGTTTTAAAAATTGTTTTAAGTACAAAATCTGAAATCCAAATTACAAAATCTGAAATAAAAGTAAATAATATAAAAAACGCATATGCTGGAATTGCTAATGCTTTAATTAAAGTATTCGAATAAATTTGAAAAAAAACTTTTGGTAAAAACTCAGCCGTAATTAAAATAACTATTGTTGAAATTATGGTTTGAGTTAACAAGCCCATAGTAACATCCGTTAAAAAATAATCTAAAAGTGGAAAAGAAGTTGGTACTATAGACTGAAACCAATCCACCAACAATTCACCCATTACAAATCCATAAATAACCAATGCAATATTATTACCAATAAGCATTGTTGTAATAAACTTTGAGGGTTTTGAGGTAAGTTTGGTTAGTGCTTTTGCAACCATGCCATGTTGCTTTTTTTCAATTTCAATATGAATTTTGTTTGAAGAAATGTATGCAATCTCCATCCCAGAGAAGAATGCTGAGAGAATTAATGATACAATTATGATAATAACATAAACGCTCATTTACTTTGAATTGTTTTTGTTTTCAAATTTGCTACTAAATTTTCTTCTAAAAAAATACATAAAAATAGCCAATGCTGATAATCCTAAAGAAATATATGCACCGTTTGTACCATTACCCCATTTTGAAATGCCATCATAAATAAATAATACTGCAAAAACAATATAAGCGTACTGAAAAATCTTAGAATATTTCATTTGATATAATGGTTGTTTTTTAAGAGTATAAAGATACTCAAATTTGAGAAAGGAAATTATATTTAGATTCTCATTTTTATAGGAATGACAATTTCAACTGAAACCTTGTTGTATACTTCAAGTAAAACTTTTTCAATTAATCTTCAATGGTAATAATACCTGTTACTTCAAGCACCTCGGCATTTGTGAATTTTGAATTAGAATCAAACCCATTTCCATTAATAATATCTTGATCTGTTTTGAAGCTAACTGGTTTATTTGTAGATAACCATTCTTTTTTCTTATCGTAAAACAATTGATCCGTTTTTAAAACCCTATTATCATGTGTAGTAATCACAACATTATCTTGCATATCAATTAAATCCGTATTAGCATATACAAAAGCATTGTCAGCTACTACTGTGCTTTTTTTATTATCCTTATCATAAATATATAATGTTACTCCATCTGTGAATTGATGAAAAGGAAAATCTCGATTAGAAAAATCTAACATTTTAGCACTTATCAAATTTGCAGAAACGCGTCCTGAATCGGTATATTTTGCGTTAATATTATAATCGACACCTATAGGTTCATTTTCTGAAATTCCTATTTTTTGCACTTGTTTAAAACTATCATTACAAGAAAAAAACATAGTCACAATAAATATTGTGACTATGTTTAAATTATTATATGAAATGTTTTTTTTCATTAGATATTCGGTACTGTTACAGAAGCTCCAATCCAACATCCAATACTAATTGATTGTCCAGCCCTTCCAGAACTAAATATCTCAGATTTTTGTGGTGCTTTAGCCATATAATTGGCTACTGACTGCGAAGCTGCTTTACTTAAGGTAGGATCAACACGTGCCGCTTTTCTAGCTTCATCAGCAGCTAACCAATATACTGCTCTTTTATCAAAATTAGAATCTCCACAGTTATTTGCACTAGCCGCGTACATTGCAGCAATTGCTATGTAAGGGCGACCATTTGATGGGTTAAGTTTTAAGGCTTCTCTGTAGTAACCTCTCGCTTTTCCATAATTACCTTTCGCTTTCAGTTTCGAAGCAATTCTGTAATATAATTTAGATTTCTTAAATCCATCTGATTCTAAACTAATTGCTTGCTCATAGAACTTAATGGCACCATTTGAATCTCCCTCTTTATCTTTTAGTAATCCTAAATAATATGCTGAATTTGCCGAAGGGCTAATATTATGATAAGCATTTACTAACTTAAAGAATAACGGATCATCTGTACATTCTTTTTGAGACATTTGACCAGCAGCTCGTTGTAACCAAATAGCATTACCTTTATTAGCTTCAAAATCTCTTTGGTAAATAGGAACTAAATTCTCACAATTTGCTCTTGGTCCTAATTTCCCATCAATACTACCTGAAATTTGATCGTATGCATTTAAGTAGCTTTCATAATACTTTTTATATTTCCCTTCCTTGCTTGTTAAGGCAGTACCAGCATCTTCTTTTTCAATAAGTCCATTTAACTTTTCAGAAAAATTCTTAACCTCGTCTTCAACTTTTTCAACAACATCATCATATTTATTAAACAAATCTGCAGCAGGTTTTTTACCAGCATCATACAAATCAACCATTAAAGAAAAATACGTATATAAACTTTTTGGATTTGTAAAAGTCTCTTTATCTAATTTGTAAGCAGCATCAAAAGCTGCGTACAAATCACCATCAGATTTATTTAACAATTCTCTATTGTCATACATTAATTGTGAAGCTTGTGCAGCATATTCCCCTTTTGGAGTTTTACTAGCAAAGTGCTCTCCCTTTTGTTCCCAAAGCTTTAACAGATCATTAATAAAAGCCACTTTTTCAACTCCAGTTGAGTTGTCAATTTTATGATCTAAAATCTTTTCACCATCTACATAAATGGCGTTGTTAAACTTTGGACATTTATTCCTTACATCCATCCAAGGCTCATAAGCGGCATCATAATTTTTTGCTTTTGTATATTCGTGGAATATTGAAAGCTTGGTCATACACTCTTCATCTTGTTGTGCAAATCCAAAGTTTACCCCAATAAAGAAAAAAGCTAGTAATAATGTAATTTTTGTTTTCATGATAATAATTTTGTCTTGTTAATCATACTTTCGTTTCTGGAACCATCTATCATTCAAAGATAAACTTAATTGTAAGGTAATAAAATTCTCTTGAATTAAATTACTATTTTTAGTTCCACGTTGGCCAAATTCAAATCCTAAATTAGCATTAGATAATAACCTTGCGTCTCCAACTGGTATACCTACTCCAAAAGATATGCCAAACTCTTTAATTGATTCACCTTTTATATTTAATCCAGTTTCTTCAGTTCTAAAACCTGCTCTGTAAACAGCTCTTTTCAAATAATTTCTAAATGAATTATATTCTGGAATATAGAATCCACCTATAGAAAAAGAAACAGCATCTTCGTATGAAGTTTCAGTATTATTACTAAATAAATCATTAGAGAATTTACTAGCCTTTAAAATAGTAGTTTCTGCCCCAATAAACCATTTTCTAGGTTGCCCTATTCCTGCACCGAAAGAAAATTTAGAAGGCAAAACTAAATCTGTTTCATCTAAGCCTGATGCTGTTAAGTCCGATTCAATAGTATTTCTAATACTTTCTCCACCATTAGTACCTAAGGCTATTGTGGAAATTGATCGTTCGTTTTTAGAGCTTAAATTACTTTCTGGTGAAAATGCTAAACTAGAAACTAGCTCTAATTTTTTATCAATCATAGTTTTATAAGATACTCCAAAATTTAAATTTAGTCCACTTAAATCTGATCGATTATTTTCTTTTGATTGATAATTTATGGGATTCCCATCAGAATATTGATAATTAATAATACCGTTTTGAATATTCCCAAAATTATATTGAAAATCGACTCCAATACTTAACCCTTTTGCTAATTGATAACCAAACCCAATAAAAGCTTTGTTTAGCCCACCTTCTCCTTCAAATTGGTTTTCTATATTATCATTGGCATCTATTGATTCTAATTTATAACCAACGGAAGTATATGGTAATAGCCCAAAACCAAAACCAAATTTCCCTAGCGGAATATTAATTGCTAAATAATTAAAAGTAGAAGATGTTGCATTGGCACTACCATTTGTACTTTCTAAATTGGTGCTTGAATAACTTCCTCCAACAGCAAATTTTACTGGCCGGCTTTCATCTCCCCAAGTCTCTAAATTTTCTCCAGCATAAGATGCAGGGTTGCGTAAGTTAACATGAATACTATCTGTATAAATACTTAAACCACCCATACTTCTATTCTCTACAGTCCCTTTAAATTTAAGGCTTCCAATACCATAAAAAGAATACGGCGACGTAGTTCCCTGCTGTCCATAACCGTGAATTGCTATTGCTGCAATAAAAACTAATACAAGTTTTTTTATCATTCGTTTGAGTTAAATTGTAAAATAAAGTTTAATCCCTCTAAAAGAAAATTAGGATTGGCAAATATGCTACTTTTTAATTGTTTAGACAAGAATTTAGCATCTCCACCTGTTAAAATTACTGTTAAATCTGAATATTTAAGTTTATAAGATTCGATGACACCATCAATTTCATTTAAAATACCATAAACAACACCCGAATGTATTGATTCTTCTGTTGAATCTCCCATAATTTGTTTAGGCATTTCTAATTCTAACAACGGTAAATTAGCAGTTAAATTATTTAATGATTTATAGCGCGTGCTAATACCTGGGGAAATAGCACCTCCCCAATATTCATTGTCAGAATTAATAAAATCATAAGTTACACATGTACCTGCATCAATGATAAGCACATTTCTGCCAGGAAACTGACCAATAGAACCACAAACAAGTGCAATTCTATCAACACCAAGTGTTTTAGGAGTTTTATAACAATTTTTAAAAGGAAGTTGTGTCTCAGAATTCAAAACCAATAATTCAAAATGCTTTTTAATTTCAGTTATATCCTTATTTTTAAGACTTCCAACGGATGAAACAATGGCTCTTTTAATGGAACCGTATTTCTCACTTATTAAATTAACTGCACCTATCAAATCGTCTATTTCAACAATAGTTTTATCAATAAGTTCATTACTTTTAAAAACAGCAAGCTTTACAAAAGAATTCCCAACATCTATAATTAAATTCATATTTTGAAAAAGTATAAAATTACAAAATGACTCTCAATAACTATTCCTAGTTTGGCTATAATATTAATTATAAATAAGTTAGTTCACCAACAATTAAAATTAATAGAAATAAAATAATTTTTTACATTTTTCTCTTGGCGAATAACAAAAATGAATTTATATTTGCAACCGCTTTGGCGAGGTACCTTAGCTCAGTTGGTAGAGCAAAGGACTGAAAATCCTTGTGTCCCTGGTTCGATTCCTGGAGGTACCACAAAAAAATCCCGAAACTTAGGTTTACGGGATTTTTTGTTTCTCACATATTTGTCTACTAAATATAGAATTGAAGATAATAATTTATGAAGTTTATTTGGGCGGGTTTTTAGGAAAAATAAAAACCGCGCTATCCGTTACAAGTTTTGTAAAACCATAAATGGAAGTTTTACAAAAGCTAACCACTACTATCGCTCCCG
>NZ_JBATHX010000146.1:0-5044 GCF_049667265.1 Algibacter sp.
CGTTTTGCAGCTTTTCCATCCCAAAGCTCCGGGGTTTCACCTTGTTTCCAAGACCCTGAAAGTAACGTGTTAAATGCATTTTTTATTTTTTCAGAATCACCTCCAACTAAAATATTTGTTCCAATGGCACAAGTTTCAGGACGCTCTGTGCTATCTCGCAATGTAATACAAGGTACATTCATAACAGTAGTTTCTTCGGTAATTCCTCCAGAGTCTGTAACTACTGCCAAGGCATTTTTTACTAAATAATTAAACTCTAAATATCCTAATGGGTTTACATAATGTAAATTGTCGAAATTTAAATTTAAACCAGTTAAAAGCTTTTGTGTTCTTGGATGAACGGGAAAAATAATTGGGTAATCTTTTCCTAAAGTTACAATTTGAGTAATCAGTTTCTTTAATTGGTCTTCTTCATCAACATTACTTGGTCTATGAAGTGTCATAACCATATATTTTTTTAAAGATAAGTTTAAATCATTCCAAAGAGATGGTTTTTTTAGTCTAGCTTCGTTTTTTAATAAAGTGTCAATCATTACGTTACCAACAAAAAAGATATCCGATTTTGAAACACCTAATTTCATTAAGTTTTCATTGGCATAACTTGAAGTAGTGAAAAAATAATCGGTTAAACTATCGGTTACAATTCTATTTATTTCCTCTGGCATTTTCATATCTCCAGATCTAATTCCAGCTTCAACATGAGCGACTTTAATATGTGCTTTTTTAGCAACTATAGTGCAAGCCATTGTTGAGGTTACATCGCCAACAACCATTACTAAATCGCAAGGGTTTTGGTTTAATTCTTTTTCAAAACCAACCATAATGGCTGCAGTTTGTTCTGCTTGTGTACCACTTTTAACTTCTAAATTACTGTCTGGAAGCGGAATATTTAATTCTTCAAAAAAAGTACCGCTTAAATTTTTATCGTAGTGCTGTCCTGTATGTACAAGTCTATAATTAATATTAAAACCTTCCTTTTTTTTGTCTTGAAGAGCTTCAATAATAGGGGCAATTTTCATAAAATTTGGTCTTGCGCCAGCAACTATAGTAATATTCATTTATTTTGGTTTAGGTAGGATGTAAACTGTTTCAATTTACCACTTTTTGATCGAATTAATTTTTCTTGTCTTTCAAAGGTAATTGAAAGCCCTTTTTCAAGGTATTTTTCCATTTCGTCAGTTATAACTTTTATTTTTTCTTCAGAAAGCGTTTCAGAACTAACATATTTAACTTTAAAAACCTCGGTTTTGTGTTGTTCAATAACAAACTCTTTTACGTTTCCATCATCTTCAATAATACTTTTAGTAATATAATAAAACGTTAATCCTGCAGCTTTTTTTCCACTAGGTAAAATGGCAATATCATTAGTTCGTCCTGTCAATTTTTCTAGAATGGGCGTCTTGGAGGTGCTTTCTTTTGAAAGTATTCCAACATCACCAATATCATATCTAATAAACGGATGTGCTTTGTTATAAAGTGACGTAATTACAATACGACCTTCTTCACCGTAAGGTAAAACGTTGTTCTTTTCATCAAGAATTTCAACAAAAAGTGATTCGCTGTTAACTTGCCAATTTCCGTTTGGGTTTTCAAAAGCTATTAAATCTAATTCGGAAGCACCATATTCATTGATAATAGGAATGCCAAATTGGGTTTCCATCAATTTTTTGTCGTCTTCAAAAAGCATTTCTGAGGTTACCACACAAGCTTTTATTGAAGGACAAAAAGCTTTTAAAATGCATTTTTTCTTTTGAAGAAATTTTGCAAATAGCACAATGGAACTCGTATAACCATTAATATAATCAAATGGAGTAGATTTAAATTTTTCTAAATGTTTTTCAAAAGCTGTATCACTCAAATCAAAAACAGAAAAACGAAACCGACGGCTAAGTTTATCTTTAAAACGCTCTTTGTAATACCCTTTTTTATCTAAGGGAATTCCATAAAATCGTGCTTGTTTAGAATTATTGAAATCTAAATTATACCAACCAAATCGATTTTGTATAATAGCCCAAGTTAAGGCATGGCATAATTTATCTTTAGCAAAAACAAAAGGATCGCCTGAAGAGCCAGAGGTTTTATTAACGTAAATATTTTTATTCGTAAACCCTTTTGAAATCCTGTCTTTAAGTGGTTTTTGCAATTCTTTTTTAGTCATTACTGGAACCGAATTCCAATCAGAATCATCAATATTTTTTGCAAACCCTTTATAGAAGGCATTGTTTTTTAAATGATGTTTAACGATGGCTTGTTTTTTACTTTCAATATAAGCATTGAAATCGCTATCACTTATTTCTTGAATTGTATTCAACAAGCGCGTAGCTTTCTTGATTGGAAAGCCATTCAATTGTAAAGAAAAATCAAATAAATTCACATTAAAAACATATAATTTGTAAAGTAAATAAAAAATATTCGTGAATTCATGTCATTAATTTTATTTTTGCGGAAAGATCGAATACTATGAATATTTTAATACTTGGTTCTGGCGGAAGAGAACACACTTTTGCTTGGAAAATTGCTCAAAGTCCAAAATGCAAAAAACTTTTTGTAGCACCAGGCAATTCTGGAACAGCGCAAGTAGCAACAAATGTAAATATTGGTGTAACAGATTTTCCTGCTATTAAAGAATTAGTGTTAAATAATCGGATTGATCTAGTTGTTGTTGGGCCTGAAGATCCTTTGGTTCAAGGTATTCATGATTACTTTTTAAATGACCCTGCTATTAAGCATGTTTCAGTAATTGGGCCACAGCAAAAGGCTGCAGAATTAGAGGGAAGTAAAGAGTTCGCAAAAGAGTTTTTATACCGTCATAATATTCCAACCGCTGCTTATGAAAGTTTCACTAAAGAAACTGTAGAAAAAGGGTATGCTTTTTTAGAAACTTTAAATCCGCCATATGTTTTAAAAGCTGATGGATTAGCAGCAGGGAAAGGGGTTGTTATTTTGAACGATTTAAATGAAGCGAAAGCAGAATTAAAAAGTATGCTTGTTGATGCTAAATTTGGAGCAGCAAGCACAAAAGTAGTTATTGAAGAGTTTTTAGATGGTATAGAATTAAGTTGTTTTGTTTTAACCGACGGCCAAAACTATAAGATTTTACCAACTGCTAAAGATTACAAGCGTATTGGTGAAGGCGACACAGGATTAAATACAGGAGGCATGGGAGCCGTTTCTCCAGTACCTTTTGCCACAGATGAGTTTTTAACTAAAATTGAAGAACGCATTGTAAAACCAACAATTTCTGGTTTTAAAAAGGATAATTTACCTTATGTTGGATTTGTATTTATTGGACTTATTAAAGTTGGTAACGACCCTAAAGTGATTGAATATAACGTACGAATGGGCGATCCGGAAACCGAAGTTGTTTTACCAAGACTTAAGAATGATTTTGTTGAAATTTTACAAGCTATGGCGAATGGTACTTTAGATAAAATCAATATTGAAATTGATGAACGTGCAGCCACAACAATAATGACTGTTTCTGGCGGATATCCAGAAGCTTATGAAAAAGGCAAGGAAATTTCTGGTGTTGACACTATTAAAGACTCCATCGCGTTTCATGCTGGAGCCCAACTTAAAGATGGTAAAATTATAACTTCGGGTGGCCGTGTAATGGCAATAACCTCTTATGGAAATACGTACCAAGAGGCCATAAAAAAATCTTACCAAAGTATAGAAAAACTACATTTTGATAAGATGTATTATCGTAAAGATATTGGATTCGATTTATAAATAAGAGTGAGAAGATATACTTTTATCTTCTTCATTTTTATCATTGAAACCCTTAAGTTGCAGCATCCAGTATACCATAGCTACGAAGCCTACAATTATAAAAATCCAAGAAATTATATTAGCTCCAAACCAGCTTTCAAGTTCTAATGCTCTTAATGCATCAAAAGGTGCAAAAATAACATCAACAAATAAATCCTGTATAGCGTAAAAGAAATCTTTCATTTTGTGATAGTTTATTTATCACTAACCATTTTATAGTTAGTATATTTACCATGCAAAAATACAAAAACAGTTAATGATAACAAGTTTTTTTAAAAAATCTAGACCATTATATTTTGCGCTCGTTTTTTTGGTGGCATTTTTGGCATTTATTATTGCAAGAATAGAAAGCCTAAATGAGGGATTATATTTTGATTCTATTTCAAAGCAACTCCTGCTTCTTTTAATTGTTTTTGGCTCTATTTTTCTATTAAACTTTATAGTAAACAAGAATAGTCTAACCAATAAGCACAATTATGATATCTTGTTGTTTAGCCTTTTTTTACTATTTATAACTCAAACTACTAGCGACTCCAATGTGTTACTGTCAAACTTTTTTGTTTTATTAGGTTTAAGAAGAATTGTAAGTTTACGTTCTCCAAAAAATACAAAGAAAAAACTTTTTGATGCTGCTTTTTGGATTGCTATTGCAACCTTATTTTATTTCTGGGCTATTCTGTTTTTTGTTTTAATAATTTTATCACTCGTATTATATACAGATAATAATTTAAGGCATTGGATAATTCCTTTTTTAGGGTTAGCATCCGTTTTTATTGTTTGTAGTGCTGTTTCAGTTGTATTATACGATAGTTTTTTGCTTGTATTTGATATGTCAGCAGGAACTAGTTATGATTTTAGTAGTTATAATTCTATTCAATATTTAATAGCAATTACCGTGTTGTTATCTTTTGGTGTTTGGTCTTCATTTTTTTACTTGAATAATATTAAAAAGAAGAAAAAGGCATTTAGGGCTTCATTTAAAACCATTATTGCGGCCGCAGTTATTGGGTTTTTAATAGTAATTCAGGCACCTAATAAAAATGGGAGTGAGTTTTTATTTTTATTTGCTCCGTTGGCTATTATAATTGCCAACTACATTGAAGTTATTCAAGAAAAATGGTTTCAAGAAATATTTTTAGCCGTTTTAATGGTACTTCCTTTTATCTTATTAATGTTGTAATTTTTTACCAAAAGCCAAATCTCCAGCGTCGCCCAGACCAGGAATTATATAGCCTTTCTCATTTAGTTTTTCATCTATGGTGGCAATCCATAA
>NZ_JBATHX010000147.1:0-8703 GCF_049667265.1 Algibacter sp.
GCCTCAAACAATATAGTAGGTACGTTTTCATTTTGAAACGTATCCCCTACACAATTTAAATTAAATGCATCATCATATACACCAACCTGATTAGGAATTACTGCTTGAAGTGCTTTATTCATGACACCAATTACCTCCATGGCAACTTTTCTATTTGGTGTTACTGTACATGCTGCATCTTGAGCAGGCGCCAAAAATGACACAGTTGCAGAATTATTTGTACTTCCAGCGCTAAAAATAGTACGCTGACCATGTAAATTATAACAAAAATGCGGTTTAAACGCTTCAAAAATATTGCCCAAAACGACACTTTCTGGCTGCGATAAGTTTTGGGCATCTCTATTTAAATCTACTTCATTAGCATTAATTCGGGTATAGGCAAGCGCGCCATCTGGATTTAAAATTGGAATTATATAAAGTGAGCAGGCTTCTAAAATATAATCAAGTTTAGAATCTTTATCCAAAAGGGCATTTAAAAGATCGAAAATAGCTTTAGTTGTAGTTGATTCATTTCCGTGCATTTGAGACCACATTAAAATTCGTTTATCTCCATGACCAATTTTCAATCCGTAAATAGGGTTCTGCAAAACAGATTTACCGATTGTTTCAACCTGAACAAAATCCGGCAATTTGTTTAGCAATGGTTCAATGTTTTTATTGGTAATATATCGATGGGATAAATGCGGTTCTTTATGTTTTAAAAACAGTTTTTTTATATGTTCTAAATGCATAGTTATTTTTTTACTTTACAAAAGTAAACAATTACTATTTTACATTTGTAAACAGTATTTTTGATTGATTTGTTTACATAACTATACAGAATGATTCAAATTTTCTTATAAAATTGAATAAAAAAATATTCATTATCAATTTATAAATGTAAATAATTATAATTCAATCATTTAATATCATTTACATAAAGTATTAATACACTACAATATTATAATTTAACACATAATAACCACCAATTCATAGTTATATTGTTACATTTGTAACATAGTTTGACCCCAAATCATTATTCACATTGATAAACACAGAAGATTTCATAAAAAGACTCCAAAAAGTCATTGATTACTACGGTGAATCCGCCTCATCTTTTGCTGAAAAAATTGGTGTACAACGCTCTAGTATTTCACACATTTTATCAGGTAGAAACAAGCCGAGTTTAGACTTTATTTTAAAGATTCTATCTACCTACCCTGAAGTGGATTTGTATTGGCTTTTTAACGGTAAAGGCAATTTCCCTTCAACGGAAAAAACTTCTGAACCAAATCTATCCAAATCCTCGCCTACTTATATTAAAGAAAAAACTTTATCAGAAATCAAAAAAGACAAAACAATCGAGCGCATTATTATTTTTTATTCTGACGGAAGTTTTAAAAATTATGATAATTAATAGCGTAGTTTATTAGCTTTGCATTTCAATTTATTATTATGAGACTTTTATTTTTATTAGCGCTTTTAACACTAACCAGTTGCTACGAAACCACTAGAAACTGTAATGATTTTAAAACTGGCGCATTTCGCTTTGATTATGTTGTAGACGGCGTTACTAAAAGTGGAGATTTTAAAAGAACTGAACGTTATAGTATTAATTTTTACGATGGAAAAACTGATAGTTCCGAGGTGAAATGGATTAATGATTGCGAATTTGTATTATACAAGATTAACCCAAAGTCAATTTCTGAAAAAGACCCAATACACATGAAGATACTTAAAACAACAGATAGTTCTTATACTTTTGAATACTCTAAAGCGTCGTTCAATGAAGGTGAAAAGAAACGAAAAGAAAAAGGACTGGCTATAAAAATAGATTAATAAAAGGGATATAAAAAGTGCTCCACTAATGTGAATTTCAATTGTTTATCCTCAGTAATATAATAAGTAAGGAGTATTTCTCCCCAAAATTCACCGTCTGAAAAATCAGCAATTATCCATTTATGATTAAGCATTTTAATGGTATTAATCATCATTTTTCTGCCTTCACTCGAGCCATATGGAATTAAAGGATGCTCGCCTTTAACCTCATTCAATTTATAAAGTTCATCTTTAATAAAAGGGATGAGCTCATCAATCTCATAACCCTTATTTTCAAAATAACTAATAGCGTCTTCATTTCTATATAAGTTAAAATGAGAAACTTCTAAAATATCATTTTGTAACACAGCAACAGAATCTTTATAAATTTTAAGCTGTGTTTCACTAGTTACCAGCTTTTTATCTATGTCTTCAAAAATTCGTTTAGAGTTAACATATTGAAACAATACTAAAAGTGCAGCAAACACAAACAAATACATAAAAATTCTCTGCTTCATTATTATTAAAATTTATACTGTTATTTTTAATCCATCGTAAGCCAAAAACACGCATTCTGGCAATAACTTTTCAACTTCATCATGAAACCCTAACAAATGGCTTATATGAGTTAAATATGCGGTTTCAGGATTTACTTTTTTAATAAAATCTAGGGCTTCCTCTAAGTTAAAATGCGATTGATGAGGCTGGATACGCAGCGCATTAACAACTAAAACCTTCACGTTTTTTATTTTTTCAATTTCTTTTTCAGAAACTGTTTTCATATCTGTTAAATACGCAAAATTATTAAATTTAAATCCAAATACCTGTAAGTCATTATGCATGCCATTGACGGGAATCACTTCTAGGTTATTCAATTTAAAAGGCTTATTTTTAATTTTATTTGTTATTACTTCTGGAGCACCTGGATATCTGTTTTCTTTCTGAAAAAAATAATCAAAGCGCTTTTTTATAGATTTCAAAACCCGTTTGTGTGCATAAATTGGAATATTTCCTTGCCTAAAATAAAACGGTCTAATATCATCTAAACCCAAAACATGATCAGAATGTTCATGCGTAAACACAATGCCATCAATTTTTTTTATTTGCTCCCGTAGCATTTGATATCTAAAATCTGGACCACAATCTACAACGTATGCAAATTCATCCCATTCAATTAAAACCGAAACACGCAAGCGTTTATCCTTTGGGTTTTCACTTAAACAAACTGGATGATCGTTCCCAATAATTGGAATACCCTGTGATGTACCCGTGCCAAGAAAAGTAATTTTCAAAAATTTTAAGTTTTCACAAAAATAAGTTTATTTTTTTGTTTGCTCTACTTATTTGATACCTTTGTAAATACAAGACGTAACCTATAAAATATATGGAAATTACCATTAAAGGAGATAAAGAATTTGATGATATTCCTTCATTAAAATCTAAAGCACTTCGCATAAACTTAAACGAAAATATTTACGGATCCTTTGCTGAGATTGGCGCTGGACAAGAAACTTGTCGTCATTTTTTTAGAGCAGGTGGCGCATCAGGAACTATTGCCAAAGCCATGTCTGCTTACGATAAAGACTTTAGTGATGCCATTTACGGCGCTGAAGATGATGGTCGTTATGTTACCGAAGCTCGATTAAGAAAAATGCTAACGCACGAGATGGACTTAATGGAAAATAGGTTAACACGAGAAAAAAACCCGAATAAAATATTTTTCACATACGCCAATACCGTTGCTACCATTGATTTTGCTAAACAATTTAAGGGCCATGGCTGGGTAGGCATCAAGTACCAAGTTGAAGCTAGCGCAAATTATAATGAAATTATTCTTCATGTACGTTTTAAGGAAACTGACGCCAGATTGCAACAAGAAACGTTAGGAATACTTGGAACAAACTTAATATATGGCGCTTTTTACAAATACAATGAGCCAAAAAAACTACTTCGCTATTTATACGATCACCTTGATAAAGATCAAATTGAAATTGATACTATAAATTTTTCTGGACCAGTATTTGAAAATATCGATAACCGATTAATGAGTTTACAGTTGGTTAAAAACGGCATGACAGATGCCGTAATGTTTGGCCCTGATGGAACAAATGTTTTACCTGCGCGTGTTTTTTATAAGAAAAATATTTTAGCGCTTCGGGGAAGCTTTAGGCCAGTTACCAAAGTAAACATGGCCATGTATGAGAAATCATATGAAATGTTTATTAAAGAAAATAAAGTTGACGAAAAGAAAACCGTTGTCGTTTTCGAAATTACACTTTCTAACTTAAGAGCTGAAGGTGAAATTGATGAACAAGATTTTATTGATAGAGCAGATTTGCTATGTTCTCTAGGGCAATCCGTTATGATATCGAACTTCCAAGAATATTATAAGGTAGTTGAATATTTCTCTAATTATACAAAAGCGCGTATGGGATTAGCTATGGGTGTTAGTAATTTGGTAGATATTTTTGACGAAAAATACTATCGCCATATGAGTGGTGGTATACTGGAAGCTTTTGGTAAACTTTTCTTTAAAGATTTAAAAGTTTATCTATATCCTATGCATGATCCGAAAACTGGTGAGCTTATTACAAGTGAAAACTTGAAAGTTTATCCGCGCATGAAGGAATTATATAAATTCTTTAAATACAATGGAAAAGTAATTGATATTACTGACTACGATGAAAGTATTATGGATATATTTTCTAGAGACATATTACATAAGATATCAAACGGGATAAGCGGCTGGGAAGAAATGGTTCCTGATGGAACTGCCGAATTAATTAAAGATTATAGATTATTTGGGTACACCAGAAGACCATTAACACTTAGTAGAAGACGACCCGCTCAAAAGAAAAAATAAAATGCAAAAACGGCTATTTAAAATAAAATAGCCGTTTTTTTAGAACTAGTAGCGCTGTTACTCTAATATTTGAGCTGCATGATCTTTAGTTTTTACTTTTTCAATTACGCGCTCTACAACGCCATCTTTGTTAATTAAAAAAGTCATTCTGTGAATACCATCATACTCTCTACCCATAAACTTTTTAGGTCCCCAAACACCAAATGAATTAATAACAGTTTTGTCTTCATCTGCTAACAGCGGAAACGGAAATTTATGTTTATCCTTAAAATTTGATTGTCTTTTTGCTGAATCGGCGCTGACACCTAACAACTCATAACCCTTAGCTTGAAGTTCAGAATAATTATCTCTTAAATTGCAAGCTTCAACCGTACAACCAGGAGTACTTGCTTTTGGGTAAAAAAATACTATTAACTTTTTACCTTTATAATCGCTTAAAGAAATAGTGTTTCCTTGCTCATCCTTTGCCGTGAAATTAGGAACAGCATCACCTTGTTTTAATGTTTTCATAGTCATAACTTTGATATTATGCCAAATAAACCTCAAAATAATACTAATAATTGGTTTATATTGCACAAATGCATCATAATAAAATCGACCCGTAGCCAAGGCTATGCTTAAATTTTATTATTCGCCTTTGCACACTAGAATTCTAATTATTTTAGCACAATTTTAAAATTTATTAGGCATTACAAAAATACAATTTATGACTAAACAAGAAAAGGTAAACTTTGTTATTAATACACTCTACAAACTTTATCCTGAAATTCCTATTCCCTTAGACCATAAAGACCCATACACCCTTTTAATTGCCGTTTTGCTATCAGCACAATGCACAGATGTGCGTGTGAATCAAATAACACCATTACTATTTGCAGAAGCTGATAATCCTCATGATATGGTTAAATTATCTGTTGAAGACATAAAAGAAATTATACGTCCATGTGGCTTGTCACCAATGAAGAGTAAAGGGATTCATGGATTATCAAAAATACTTATAGAAAAACATAATGGCGAAGTGCCACAGAGTTTTGAATACTTAGAAGAATTACCTGCCGTTGGCCACAAAACCGCAAGCGTTGTGATGTCGCAAGCATTTGGAGTTCCTGCTTTTCCTGTAGATACACATATTCACAGATTAATGTATCGATGGAATTTAACCAACGGTAAAAACGTTGCACAAACTGAAAAAGATGCTAAACGATTATTTCCTGAAGAATTATGGAATGATTTACACCTTCAAATTATTTGGTACGGGCGCCAATACTCTCCAGCAAGAGGTTGGGACCTAGAAAAAGATATTATTACAAAAACTATTGGAAGACAATCCGTTTTAGATGACTATTATAAATTAAAAAAGTCCTGATTTTAAAAAATCAGGACTTTTCGAAACTTAATTTAGAAGCGCTTCAAACTTCATTTTATTACAATTTATAACACTTAAAGCCTTTGAGTAGTTTAGAAGAAAATTAACCGTTTCTTCTCGCGGTTCACGATTTTCTATTTTTTTAATAGAATTTTCAGAGTAAATTTTTGCCATTTTATTAATTTAAGGGTTTATTCAAATCAATAACGCAGTAAAAATCACTTTATTGTATTAATTAGTTAAAACGATATTATGCTTGTCTATTATTTTACGTAAATTAATCAACGCATAACGCATGCGTCCCAATGCTGTATTGATGCTAACACCTGTTCTATCCGAAATTTCTTTAAAACTCATGTCGTTATAAATACGCATCATTAGCACCTCTTTTTGATCTTCTGGAAGCTCATCAACTAACCGTCTTACATCATTTTCAACCTGCTCCTTAATCATAGCTTTTTCAGCATTCAAACTATTATCGCTTAACACAGAAAAAATACTAAACTCACCAGTATTATCAAATTTAGGCATCCTATTGTTTTTTCTAAAATGATCAATCACTAAATTATGAGAAATACGCATTACCCATGGTAAAAACTTACCTTCTTCATTGTAAGCGCCTCGTTTTAAGGTTCTAATTACCTTAATAAAAGTATCCTGAAAAATATCTTCAGCAATATCTCTGTCGTATACTTTGGAATAAATAAAACTGTAAATTCTTTGTTTGTGCCTTTTAATAAGCGTTTCTAACGCCCTCTCATTTCCTTTAATGTAGTCACTAACTAAAGTCGCATCTGTAATAAGTTCTTTTTGCATAATATTTACTTTTAACGCACGAAGTGAAGGCTTCATTGCTTGGGGTTATTAAGTTAAAAAGTAATTTTATGCTATAGATACGTGTTTTTGAAGTTGTTATAAGTTTCAAATATAACAACAATCGTTCCTAAAAAGCAAAGATTCATATCTTTTTTTAACAAATTATTCGATAAACGGTATTTTTCATATTGATATAATATTCCCTTATGCTATAAAACACAAGAGATAAAAACGAATTATATAGCTTATTTTAAAACATAAAGGTATTATAGTATCTTTGCGAAATTATCCCTTAAAAAATCCATGAGCACTATTCTTTCCGAAGTAAACCCTAAAGAAAACATCATCATAAAAGGTGCAAAACTGCATAACCTTAAAAACATTGATGTTGTTATTCCTAGAAACAAATTAGTAGTAATTACAGGTTTATCGGGTTCTGGGAAGTCAAGTTTAGCTTTTGACACACTTTACGCAGAAGGACAACGACGCTATGTAGAAAGCCTATCAAGTTATGCGCGTCAGTTTTTAGGACGATTAAATAAACCAAAAGTAGATTATATAAAAGGTATCGCACCAGCTATTGCTATTGAGCAAAAAGTAAATTCTACCAATCCGCGCTCCACAGTTGGTACGACTACAGAAATTTACGACTACCTAAAATTATTATTTGCAAGAATTGGCAAAACATATTCACCAGTTTCTGGATTAGAGGTTAAAAAAGATACCGTTACAGATGTTTTAAATTACTTAAAATCATTTCCTGAAGGTGAAAAACTACTGCTCCTAGCTCCTATTTATTTGGAGGAAGGAAGAACCATTGAAGACACAATAAAAACCTTACAGCAACAAGGTTATGCCAGAATAAAAGTAAACGATTCGGTGTTAAGGATAGATGAAGTGACATCGATTGCCAAGAAAGATACCGTGTCTTTAGTTGTTGATAGAGTTATAACCAAAAACGAAGAAGATTTCTATAATCGGTTAGCTGATGCTGTACAAACGGCCTTTTTTGAAGGTAAAGGCGAATGCGTTATCGAAACATTAAAAGATAGTAAACAACGCCCTTTTAGTAATAAATTTGAATTGGATGGTATTACATTTTTAGAACCAAATGTACATTTATTCAGTTTTAATAACCCTTATGGTGCTTGCCCTAAATGCGAAGGCTATGGGGATATTATTGGAATTGATGACGATTTAGTAATTCCAAACACAGGGCTCTCCGTTTACGAAAGTGCTATTTTCCCATGGCGAGGCGAAAGCATGAGTTGGTATAAAGATCAGTTGGTTAATAATTCGCATAAGTTTGATTTCCCTATTCATAAACCCTTTTTCGAATTAACTGATGCTCAAAAAAAATTAGTTTGGACCGGAAATCAATATTTTGAAGGCTTAAATTCATTTTTTGCAGAATTAGAATCTAAGGCCTATAAAATTCAAAATCGCGTCATGTTATCGCGTTACCGCGGAAAAACAAAATGCAAAACCTGTAATGGTAAGCGTTTACGCATAGAAGCTAATTATGTGAAAATTGCCGGCGCAACGCTAACCGATTTGGTAGAAATGCCGTTAGATAAGCTAGCAATATTCTTTAAACAGCTTGAGTTAAATGATTACGACACACAAATAGCAAACCGACTTTTAAAAGAAATTAATAACCGATTAGCTTTTCTTGCCAATGTTGGTTTAGATTATTTAACATTAAATAGAAAATCGAACACGCTTTCTGGTGGTGAAAGTCAACGTATAAACCTAGCGACTTCTTTAGGTAGCAGTTTGGTTGGCTCCATGTATATTTTAGACGAACCCAGTATTGGCCTACATCCAAAAGATACTGAGCGATTAATTTTGGTTTTAAAAT
>NZ_JBATHX010000148.1:0-8467 GCF_049667265.1 Algibacter sp.
GTAGAAAGCAGAACAATGAGCCAGCCAAGAGCTGCTACTCCAATAATTATCCATACAAATAAGCTGTTGTCAATTTCCCAAACCACCGTATTAATAGGTTGCCATTTCCAAAATAGCAGTAAAAGTGCTAAACTTGATAATAAAATATATGTACTGCGTTCGGCTGGCTTACCTATAATTTTAATCCACCAAGCTTTAAATGCTGGTCGCGCCATAATACTGTGTTGGATAGCAAAAAGACTTAATAAAAGAAGATTTATAATAACTGCGGAAATACCTGTGCTTTCGGTTGCTGAATTAATAGTTTTTGGGACTAAAAAATTGCCAACAAATGCCATGGCATAAAGGAAGGAAATTAGGAAAACTAAATAAGCAATAATTCCATAAATTAGGACGATAAACTTTTTCATTGTATTTAAATTTAATTGGTTTACAACAAAATTAGAATAGAATAATTTTCTAGAATTCTACATTTAGACCAAATAAATACAATTTTAGACCAGAAGAAATTTATGTGTAACTATTTGTAAAACAATATATTACATATTGTCTATAAAGTTTGAAGGGCGTATTCCATATTTTTTATGGAAACATTTTGAAAAATAAGCAGGACTACTAAAACCTGTTTGATAAGCAATTTCTGAGATATTACAGTTTTGTTTTTCTAGTAAATTTAAAGCTTTATTTAAACGATAATCTCTTAAAAACATATTAGGGGATTTACCAACCAAATTCATCATGGTTCTGTAAAGTTTAGATTTACTATAACCTAAATTATTTTCAAAATCCTTAACAGTTATTGAATTTTTTGACCAAATATTTTCGGTATATTCCATTAAACTAGTGATAAAATCTTCTTCCACTTTGCTTACAATATGAATAGATTTGGCTTCATTTATGGGTTTATTTTGATTCTCTCCTTCATAGAGGTCTTTCACCATCGATGAAATCGATAAATTACCTTTAGCAATATCACTTAGATAATCTGAGGTTTTTATAGTATCCTCAAAAAAGCCATCTTTTTCAGTAATTGGAATCCCAGCGCTTATTCCAATTTTAAACTCTAAATCTGGAGTAATAACACAATTGTGAATATCTCTAATTTTTAAGCCACAATGAACAGCATCTGTTACAGAGGCAAAAGACATTAAAAAGGTATTGGCCTCTTGCTTTACTAAACGACCATCATAATTAGCTGTTAATGCTTTTATTGATGTTGTATAGCCTCTAATGGCTGCTTTTAAAGTGTTTATATCATTAACCCTTAATGCTTTACGTTTTAATTTAACTATCATGAGGCTTCTAAAAGCAGGATCATTAATTATATTGAGACTAGTATTCTTAGATTTTTCAGGATCTTCAATACGTCCTAAAAAGGATTCTACAACAGTTTCATTTACTTCTAAAATTTGCTGAGGAATTGCGCCATGTGCCTTTTGATGTAAATCTATTACAGCTTGTTTGTTTGGTGCTTCCATTAAACAAAAAGCTGTTTGCCTCTGCTCATCACACCAATAGGTTAGTCCACGACAATTATATTTGTGTTCAATTTTTAAATCTTCTTGGTGCATTTCTGCAATGTCTTTTGCTGTAATACCATTTGGTAATTCATGCAAGTCCATAAAAATTGGCATTCGACTAGTTTTTAGTTTATTCTACTAAGTTACATTATTTATTTTTTATTAATTCAAAACCACTCCAAACACATTCTGACTTCACTCCTATCGTCGTTTCGGGCAAAGTAAAGTTACTCCGAAACAAGTTCGGAACAGGCTATAACGCCGAACATTATAATTCAAAATAAGAATTATAATCAGACGTTATATAAAATGACTTTGAAACTCATATTTATTGTATTAAATTATAAATTATTTTCAATTAGCAGAAATATATTTATAAAGGAACATAAAGTTTTAATGGCTATTGAAACACCAGATTCAATTTTATTAAACTGAAAAGCAAGTAATTATAAAATAACCACTCGCTTTTCAAACACTACTAACCAATCAAATCAAAATCTTTTATTCCATATCTATAATTCCAACAACTTCATAAGCTCTAGAGCCATCTACTTGTACTTTTTCATAAAGTATGTTTGCGTATTCATAATATGTTAATCCGTCTATAATTACTTTTTCATAATCATCAGGAAGTTCATAAACTATAGTGCCAATTTCTGGGTCTATTACTTCGTAATTGTTATTTATTTGTGTGTAAAATATGCCACTTACATTAAAGTAAATATGATTGTTAAAGCGTATTTGTTTATAATTTGGAGGTAATGTTTTTATTCTAAATCCAACTTTTGGAGCAATAACAATATAACGACCTCTAGATTGTGTGTAATACTTATTGTTTGAGTAATAGTAATTTTGACCTTTATGGTTAATTACCGCTCTGTTTGGTACATTTCTAACCGAGACCACTTTCTTTTTAGGCGTTTTATAAGTAACTTGAGTACTTGATACTCTCCTACCTACTGTACTAGTTTTAGTAGGTGTTGTAATTGCCTTTGTGTTAGTCGTTCTTGTAGTAGTGGTTACTTTTTTGTTATCACTAGTTGTAGTGCTACGACGTGTTTGCCCCGAAACTTGGGTTGAAATGGCTACCAAAAATAATGATGGTAAAATGAAGGTTTTTATAAATGTTTTCATTTTTTTAAATTTTAAATTAAACTTCTTTTTTATGTATTTTCTAAGATGTTTCTTAGTTTTAATACTCTAAAGATATTTGGATTATTCGTGTTTAAAAATGAAACTAGACCGAGACTTGTTTTGTATCTACCAATGGGAAGTTTTTATAGAAGAGTTTTTTTTGAAGTCTAGATTTTAACTGAAAACATATAGAAAAACGCCATGCTCATTTCTTATTTAAATGACTGATTAAGATTTTTGTTTTACTGCGAATTGTTCTCGCATAATCTAAACGATTTTGGGTTTGTAACAACCTATCAATGATGCTATTTTGGTATGCCTTATTAGCCAATAATCTTGAATAATCAGACGTAGCTGCATGCGTTTTAACATGGTTATATTTTATGTCGTCTGATAATAAATCAACTAACGAAATATGATTTTCTAAAATGGGTTTTATCTTATCTGAAACAATAGTTTTTACCTGATCGTCCTGACTTTTAAACAGTTGAATTTTAGATAGATAAGTAGCTATTAAATCTTTTAACTTGGCATTATCTATACTTTCTAACTTATTTGTACTCACAATAGAATTTAGTGAGCTATCTTGTAATTCGTACTGTTTTTCTGCTATAGAAATAATACTATCTTTTGCAGATTGTGATAATTCAGTAGATTTTTTACCAAAATAATTTAGCGTGTTTTCTAAATAAATTACTTTTTTTGTGTCTTCCTCAATAATACGTTTTACAAGACGCAAATTAGTTTCTAATTCTTCATTTAAATTAATGTAGATTTCATCTTCAGCAAGATTGCTTTTTCTGATATCATTTAAATCGTTTATTTTCCAAGCAATAGAAACAGCAATTACAATAAGTACTATTTCTCCAAGTGCGTAAAGGGCGTACGATTTAAATTTGCCCGTATCAATAAGCTTTATTCTTAGTTTTCGTAATAACTTCATGGGAATACGTTAAAAAATAAATTTTTTTGGCAACAAACAAAGCAAGATTTAGGCTTTACGAGTTAAGTGAATTGTTATTAATAAATTCCAGGAATTTCGGCTTATAATTTTCAGAAACGGTAATTCGTTGCTTATTAATTATAATTTGGCTACGCTCTATCACATCTATGTTTTTTAAGGAAACAATAAAAGAACGATGTACTCGCATAAATTGCGTTTCAGGTAGCTCTTCTTCTAAAGTTTTTAAACTCATAAGGGTTAAAATGGCCTTCGGATTATCTTTCAGCCATATTTTTATATAATCCTTTAACCCTTCAAAATATAGAACATCAGCTAATTTTATTCGTAGTTGTTTGTATTCAGACTTAACAAAAAGAAACTCTTTTTCTTCGGATAGTAATGTTTGTTGTTTGCCTTTTACCAATTCAAACCATGTGTTTGCTTTATTGGCGGCTGTCAAAAACTCTGCATAATCAAAGGGTTTTAATAAGTAATCTAAAGCTTCTACTTTAAAGCCTTCTAAAGCATATTGATCAAAAGCTGTGGTGAAAATAACCCGAGTTTCTTTGGGTAACATTTTTGAAAACTCTAGTCCTGTTAAATCTGGCATTTGAATATCTAAAAACAATAAATCAATAGGATTCGCTTTCACAAACTCCATGGCCTCAATAGCACTACTACATTTTTTTTTAAGCACTAAAAAGGGCGTTTTCTTCACATAACTTTCTACTAAATTAAGAGCCATAGGCTCGTCATCTACAATAATGCAAGTGATTTTTTGATTGCTCATAATTTAGGCTGTTTCTATTTCTAAATGTACTAAAAAACGTTCGTCTTTTATACTTGATTTAAAGCTGTGTTTATTTGGATACAGTAATTGCAAACGTTTCTCTAAATTTTGAAGTCCTATTCCAGAACCACTTTTATCTTCTGTTTTTTTAGGAAAATTATCATTTTCAATAGAAAACACGACTGTTTTATGATTGTGCGTCATATTCATTTCAATTTTACTTTCTTTACTAGCAGAAACGCCATGTTTAAAAGCATTTTCTATTAAAGAAATAAATAATAAAGGCGCAATTTTAATGCCTGTTTCTTCTGATGGAAAATTATAAATAACTTCTGTTTTGTCCGATACGCGTAGCTTCATTAAATCGATGTATTTTTTCATAAAATCGATTTCTTTTGATAGTAGCACTAATTCCATATTGGTTTCATACAACATATAGCGCATCAGTTTGCTTAAACTATGAATAGATTTTTTCGCTTGCTCTGGAGATAAATCTACCAATGCGTAAATATTATTTAGTGAATTAAAAAAGAAATGCGGTTGCAATTGATAATGTAAATGTTGCAACTCAGATTGTAGTTTTACATTTTGCGCTTCTTTTTTCTCCGCTTCTGTTTTTACCCAACGTTTTGTCGTTTTTATAGTTATTGAAAATAATAAAGGCGCCATATACGATAACATTTGTATGTAGATAAACATCTTAAAAGGTGGTCCGGAATTTTCGGTGTCTGCAGCTCTTCTTTTAACGATATCTTGAAAAAAAGTATCTTCAATGTATTCTTTTATAAATATAAAAAACCCAATGATTATGATATTAAAGACGATAAACAAAACCGTCTTTTTGTTGAATAAAAACCTATCAATAAGTACAAAATAATTGAGGTAAAAAATGAAGGCATAAAACACTAACGGAATCCAGAAATGTGCAATTACTCTATTGATTTCTTGGTTTTGTCCATAAGACAACACATAAGGCATACTAAACAGTACTAACCATACCAGTAAATGCGACAGAATTGTTATGTTTTTATTTTTATGCATTTCGATTATTCTCAATTATTGTTTTTACTTAGCATTTCTAACCAAACGAATATAGTTATTTATTCGTTCTTCATTTTCTATTGCTGGTCCATCTTTTATTTTGGTATCAAAACGTACAGCACCTGCTCCGTGGATGTCCTCTCCACCATGGTCAACAGCATATCCAAAAGCCACGTAATCTGCAAAATACATGCCGCTTACACGTTCGCTTCCTGCAGAAGTGCTTGTCCAAAAGTATGGATAATCCTGATTTCCTGCTTCGTTTGTTATTGTTGAAATATTAAAAATAGAACTATCTATTGCTGGAAATACACCGGAATAATCTACAATACTTTGTAATTCCTTTACGTTAGGTAAGCGCCAATCAGAATAGCCTGCGAAATTGGAATTTTCAGCATACGCCAAAGCATCTTCCCAATTCATGCCTTTTTTACTGTCTTCTTTAGACCACATTAAACTGGTCGCTTTATCTGTAATTGTATTATTGCCATTGTCCATAAAATCATTAACACCATATAGACCACCACGAACTGCTCGCACATATCTTTGTCCGTCTAATGCTTTGATATGGCCTGTCCAATCATTAACAATAAATGCCAGTCTTTTTTTGGATTCAACAGTATTCACCATATAATAATTACTTGACCATGTGTGTTGATCTCTTTGTTCTGCACCATCTTTACTTACTAAATGAAAATATGTGGTATCTAAATATGGCCACCCAACAGATTGATCTCTTATAGACCAAAGTTCTTTTATTGTCGGCATTCTCCAATCTGTAAATCCTCCTAAATTAAGCGATTTACAATATGCTTCGCCATCTACCCAAGCTTTGCTTTCGCTCGATTGGTCTTGTGCCCACATTAATCCCGTAACATTATCCGTTACTGTGCCATCACCGTTATCTGTATACGACATTTTTTGTCCATTCTGGTAGTTTCCATCTTGTCCATAAAATGAATCGCCAGGTTGCAGTCCTGTAATAGTTTTTCCTATAGCATCAAAAGTTTTAGTCTGACCTGTAGTTGGTAATGCATAATTTTTATCTGATAAAAGGACTGTTTTATTGTCATGTTTTTTCATTGCAGCTTTTATTTCCTCAATGGATGGCAATTGTCTGTCTTGCCTTGGAGGTCTGCCTTGACCTTGATCTCCACCTTGAGGTTCAGGAGCGTTTTTTAATTCACCTTCTACTATAAAACCGTCATTATTAGTATCAATTTTAGAAAAGTCATTTTGTAATGGGCCTTTAACTTCTGTTTTTGATAGTCTACCATCATCATTACTATCCATTTCAGTAAACATTTCTGTGATAGAAGGTCTTTCACGACCTCCTTCTGGTCTTTGTTTATGCTGTTCCTGTTCTGGTGCTGCTTGTTCTTTTTTTTGCTTAGAACCACAAGCTGTAAAAAGGATTAACCCGAAGGCTAATATTCCTATTTTTGTTATACTTCGATAATTCATAATAATTTAGATTTATACTGTTTTTTAAAGGCTTCTTACTCGTAACGTAAAGCGGTTATTGGGTCTAAAGCAGATGCTTTTCTAGCCGGATACCATCCGAAAAAAATTCCTGTTAAAGCACAAACTGCAAAGGATATAATGATGGAATACAAAGCAACACTTGTTGGCCAATTCAAGAACTTTTCGATAAATACCGTGGCTCCAAGCCCTAACAGTACACCTAAAATGCCGCCTGTAATACTTATTAAAATGGCTTCAATTAGGAACTGCATTAAAATATCAGAACCCTTGCCTCCTACTGCCATTCGTAAACCTATTTCTTTGGTTCGTTCTTTTACAGAAACATACATAATATTCATAATACCAATTCCTCCAATTAATAGTGAAATACTGGCAACTGCAACCAATAGAATAGTTAACATCTCACTAGTGGAACTAAAAGTCGAGATTAATTCTTCCATAGAACGCACCGTAAAATCATCTTCCTCATTATCAGTTAATTTGTGTTGCGAACGTAAAATTTCTGTTACTTGTGTTACTGCTTCAGGCGCATCATCTTCACTAATAGCAGATGCCATCACTTGGTTTAAGTAATCAATTGCCAAAATTCGCTTTTGTACTGTGGTAAATGGTGCAATAACCACATCATCTTGATCTTGGCCAAAGGTGTTTTCGCCTTTTTCTTCTAAAACTCCAATCACTTTAAAAGGAATGTTATTAAAACGTATCATTTGCCCTACTGGTTCTTGACCATCAGGAAAAACATTATCTACCACAGTTTGCCCTATTAAAGCCACTTTTGAAGCTGTTTTGACTTCTGTATCTGTAAACATACTTCCGCTTTGTAAATCGACTACTTTAATATTTAAATACTCTGGATTAACACCATAGATAGTACTTGGCCAGTTGTTAGAACCATTAATAACCTGGCCACCACTATTTACAACTGGTGTAATATAACTTAACAAGTCACTTTTTGCTTTTATAACTTCATAATCTTGAAGTGTTAATGTTTGCACATTACCGCCACTTCCTCTTGCAGGTCCTCTATCATCTGCGCCTGGTCTAATTGTAATCATATTAGAACCCATTGCAGAAATTGTAGTACGGATACTTTCCTTAGAGCCTTCGCCAATGGCTAACATAGCAATTACAGAAGCCACACCAATGATAATCCCTAACATAGTAAGCAAGGTTCTCAGTTTGTTAAGAACGATGGCTTTAAATGCGATTTTTAATAAATTTAATAGTCTCATAACACTTCGTCTTGTTTAGGTAGTTTTGCTAATTCTTCAGTTGCAGATAGTACCTTTTGATTTTTATAATCTTGAATGATATTTCCATCTCGCAACACAATGGTTCTATGGCTAAAAGCTGCAATATCTGGCTCGTGAGTTACAAATACTATAGTGATACCTTGTTTGTTTAACTCTTGAAAAATAGACATAATTTCGTATGCAGTTCTTGTGTCTAAGTTTCCCGTAGCCTCATCAGCTAAAATCATAACTGGGTTGTTTACCAATGATCTTGCAATAGCCACACGCTGCTGCTGACCACCTGAAAGTTGGGAAGGTG
>NZ_JBATHX010000149.1:0-3712 GCF_049667265.1 Algibacter sp.
TATAGAAACTATTGGAATATTCGCCATAATTTACCAAGAGAAACAGCAGGATATTTACCAGCGTTTTTAGCTAACATGTATATTTTTGAATATGCTGAGCAACATGGTTTTAAAAGGTATAAACCAGAATTAGCTTATTTTGAAACCGATACTGTTAGAGTAAAACATATGATAACCCTCGATCATGTTTCAGAAGCAACGGGAACGCCAATTGAAGAACTTCAGTTTTTAAACCCATCTTATAAGCTAGATATTATCCCTTATATTAAAGGCGAAAACTACGCATTGAGATTACCTCGTGATGTTGTTGGTACGTTTGTAAATAATGAAGATAAAATTTATGCGTTTGCCAAAACAGAATTTGATACGCGCGAAAAACCCATACCACAATTTTCGAATGCTGAATCTAAAACCAAGTACAGAGTAAAATCTGGTGATTATTTAGGTAAAATATCTAGGTTGTATGGTGTTAGAGTAAGTGATATAAAAAAGTGGAATGGCTTAAGAAGCAATGACTTGAAAATTGGACAAAATTTAACTATTTACCCGCGAAAGCCTAATGTAAACGCTACCTCTTCTGCAAAAACGGTAGTAAAACCAAAACCCCTTTCTGGGAAAGTAATTAACTATACCGTTATAAACGGGGACTCATTATGGAGTATTTCTCAAAAATTTCCTGGAGTTTCTGTTCAAAATATTAAAGATTGGAACGGTATTAGTGGTAGTAAATTAAAACCAGGAATGATACTTAAAATTTCAAAGGGTTAAATTCTTTAAACTTAAAAAATAGTATGCGATATTTTCTTTTTTCAGTACTTACGTTAACACTTTTAATGTCTTGTGGCGATAAAAAGCCAAATCAAAAATTTCTTCCTGATGCTTCTGGTGCTATTAACAATGTTTCAGTTGTGGCAGAAAATGATTTTTGGGACGGACGTGTTGGTGAAGCGATTAGAAATGTTTTGGCCAAACCTATTTATGGGTTACCTCAAGACGAACCAATGTTTACAATTAGTCAAATTCCACCAGCTGTTTTTTCTGGTTTTGTAACTAAAAATAGAACCGTTTTAAAGATTGAAACCAATAAAGCTGCAGGTATAACAATTTCTGAGGATGTTTATGCTAGACCTCAAAAAGTTATTGTTGTTTCAGGGAAAACTAAAGAAGAAATTATTGATGTTCTTAATGCTAATGAGGCTAAAATTATAGATACATTTAGAAATTCTGAATTAACTGAAAGGCAACGTCAAATGTCAAAATCGCTTCATAGCTTTTCAACCATAAAAGACAAATTAGGTTTAACAATTCGGTTTCCTTCCATTTATGAAATGGCTAAAGAATCAGATAATTTTTTCTGGTTTAGAAAAGATATTACAACAGGACATTCGCATATTATGATTTATGAATTGCCTTTTGATGCTATAAAAATAAATGATAGCACGGTAACTCAAATAATTAAGATTAGAGATTCTATTGGTAAGAAATATTTTAAAGGACGATTAGACGGAAACTTAAATTCAAAAGGTGAAACATTAAGTTCCTTTATGATAACAGAGAGTGCCTATGCACCTTTTCTTGAAGAAACAATTATAGATAATAAACCTGCATTAGCAACTAAAGGCCTCTGGGAATTAACTAATGATTTTATGGGTGGGCCATTTATAAATTATATGATTGAAGATAAAGTAAATAAAAGATGGATAGGCGTTGAAGGCTTTATTTTTGCACCATCGGTTGAAAAGCGAAATTATATGCTAGAGCTTGAATCTATTATAAATTCCGTGAAAATAGATTAATATAATACTACTGCTAGGCTCTAAAGAAGTAAAATTCGAAAAAGTAGAAAAGCTAAAAACAAAAAAAACCAGCTCATTGAGCTGGTTTTTTACTTTAGACAAATTAAAATTTATCCCTTTTTATCTTCAGTAGATTCTTCTTCTTTACTAGCGTCTTTAAATTCTTTAATTCCGCTACCTAAACCACGCATTAATTCTGGTATTTTTTTACCTCCAAATAAAAGTAATACAACCACAACAATTAATGCTATTTGCCAAGGTCCTATTGCTAAGGGTAACATGTATAAGTTCATAATAATCATTTTATAGTACAAAGTTAATAATTAAAGTTTAATAAAAGCGTTTTACACACAACTTTAGCATTAGTAGAACCATTACTTGTAATAAAATTATTTATTTTTGTTTTTGCATGGAGGATAAAAAAAAGAAACCCAAAAAGATAAAACGTAGGTTGCTAGATAAGTATCGGTTAATGATACTTAACGAAAATACTTTTGAGGAAAGGCTGTCATTTAAATTGACCCGATTAAATGTGTTTGTATTCACATCACTATTGGCAATTTTTTTAATTACACTTACGTATTTGTTAATTGCTTTTACACCCTTGCGCGAATATATTCCAGGATATTCATCAACGGCATTAAAAAAGAAGGCAACTGAGTTAAGTTATAAAACAGATTCATTACAGCGTGTCATTCATATGAACGACCGTTTGTATGAATCTATAAAAAATGTATTAACTGGGGAGGTAAATGCTGTAGATTTTAATAAAGATTCTATCATTCAAGCAGTAAAATTAGAAGCTAGCGAGGTCGATTTAAACCCCATTCAAGAAGACTCTCTGCTTCGTGAAAAAGTAGATAAAGAGGATAAGTATAACCTTTTTGAATCGGCAACATCAGCCACAAATTTCGTTTTGTTTCCACCGGTAAGTGGGACTATTAGCGAACCTTATAATGCAAAAGAAAAACATTATGCCATTGATATTGTAGTGGCCAAAGATACACCTATAAAATCTGTAGCCGATGGTATTGTGATTTTTTCAGAATGGACATCAAGTACAGGGTATGTTATAATTATTGAGCATAGTTACGGGCTAATTTCAATTTACAAGCACAATGCCTCATTAACAAAAGCACAAGGTGATTTAGTAAAAGCAGGTGAAGTTATTGCAACAGCGGGAAACACCGGTGAATTATCAACGGGGCCACATTTACACTTCGAACTTTGGAATGATGGCTATCCAATTAACCCAACAAATTTTATAGATTTTAAATGAAAATAGAACGCGGTAATGCATTCATTTTTGCGACTATTTTTATAATGGTTTTTGTTTTTTCTTCTTGTAAGTACGAAAAACAAAATACATTTCATGACGATATAATTTATCAATACCTTTTAAATAAAACAGAATTATTTAATAGCGATAGTATTGATTTTTTTAAAATCACTTACAAATCCGATGGTTTAAAAATTGGAGGTTTTATAGCAAAACCCATTCAAAAAAAACCGTCTAAACTTCCAGCAATAATTTTTTGCAGAGGAGGAAATCAAAGTTATGGAATGCTTGATGCATTTCAGCTTAAAATGATTAATAATCTAAGTTTAAAAGGTTTTGTGGTTTTAGCATCTCAATTAAGAGGAAATATTGCTAGTGAAGGTGTTGATGAATTTGGTGGTAATGATTTAAACGATATTTTAAAACTTATTGATATTACAAAAAATTTAGATTTTGTAGATGACAAAAACATTCATATTTTAGGATATTCTAGAGGCGGGATGAATGCATATCAAATTTCAAAACTAACAGATAATATTAATTCTGTTGCTGCTGTGGGCGCACCTACAAATAAATTCGAATCTATTAAATTTAGAGAAAATATGTATCATAATGTTTACAAACCTTTGTTTGGTGA
>NZ_JBATHX010000150.1:0-16064 GCF_049667265.1 Algibacter sp.
GAATAGTATACTTCTATTTTATCTTTTATAGATTTATAAGAAAGCAAATGTTTAAATACTGGATCTATATCTTCTTTTACAAAATTTGATATTTGTTGTTCGCTATCTACTTGAAAATTATTCTCGGTTTCAACTAAGTAATCATTTATTTGATAAATGTACTGCTCATAGATTGGCAAGCTTTCACTTTTTGAAATTGATTGAAAAATGTCTTTAATAGAATTAAGTTGCAGTATCAAATCTTGCTGGGTAGCTTTATTTCTAGCTTCAGAAGATCCTTTAATATCTATTTGACCGTAAAGTGGATAAATATTTTCGAAAGCAATTTTTTTGAAACTTGGCTGTAAGCCCCTCATTTCATCCTTAATAAACGCTTTTGCTTCTTTTTTAAATCGCCATTTAACACTTGAATGAACAGATGTACATTCTTGCTGAATTATAGCTTCTATTAAATTTTCTTCTTCATTTTTAGAACGCTCTACTGCCGAAATAATGAATGGCATAACATCAACCAATTTGTTTGCATTAACACTATTTAATACTCTTGGTTTATTTGACACTATTTCTATAATACCCATTAACCCTTCATCACTAGTAATAGGGGCAAAAATGGCACTTTTTATACCTTGCTCATACAAACTTATTATATGGGGCGCTCGACCTTTTGCTTTTTCAAACATTTTGTCAACATCTGAAACAGAGAAATACTTATTCTCATTTAATAACCTATTATACGACCAAGCGCACAAGGCATCAGAGCACTTTTCAGAATCTCTATCTCCCAGAAGAAAGCTTTTTATACCTGCGCCATAAACACGCTCAAAAACACCTTCTTCTTTATTATAAATTGAAAACCCAACCTTAATATCTTTTATCATAAGAAGAGATCTGAATATCTCGTGGAAACCCTCCATGAAATTTTCACTTTTTCGTTTATTCTCTCCAATAAGAGTCGATTTTATATTAGATATAGATTGATCTGCTGTAATATCAAAAATATTAGAAATTACAAAGCCTTTAAAAACATAACTTTTAGGAGGGAATTTTTCTTTCCAAAGTGCTATGTTTTCAAAATTATCCAATAACTCTTCATAATCTTCTTTTGTAATTTTCTTTGCTTCATTAGTTGGAATAATTTCACAAAAATCTGCATTATATAATATTTTATAATAATGTAGTATTCCGTTCTCATCTGGTATTTCATAATAAAACGGACGCTTAAAATTTAAATTATAACCGTAACAAAAATTCAAAATAATGGTACAGGCAATAATATACCTATCATCTTCCGGCATATTCCTTATGTGAAGTTCAAAATCATCTCCAGCTGTTTTAATTATATTTTTAAAACGCTCGGATGAATTAAAAATCAAATCATGAAAGGGCACAGATGCTGTTTTTATTTCATTTTTAGTTAAAATAGGCGCAAATGAGTCTTGAAGAATGATACTTATTTCTTTTTCTCGATCTTTTAATACTTGAACATTACTAAAACCATCTCTTAATTCTGGATAAGGTTCTACAGCTTTTAAAATACGCTTTGCATTTGCAGATAAAAAATCATCATCACTATTTGCTAACTCTTCATAATGCCCAAGCAGTTTACTGAAACCAACTTTAAGCATCATTGGCGATTCAATTCTGTCATTAATATCCATACTAAGAGAATTTTTGTAATACAAAATTACGAATTATTGAGTTAGTCGATATAAACTAGACTTCCTAACCTCTTTTTTATTGCTTAAAACAAAGTGTTTTTATATTTTTTCTAAAAGAATAATATTGAATTTTGAATTTACTCTAAACTCCCCTTCAACCACTTTTCCTGAAACTCCAGAATATGCATCATGGATTGTATCACCATTCTTAAATACTTTCGAAACATCTATTATCTTTTCCCCAATTGGCAGATCTAAACCGACAACAACCAAATCATTGAAATCTCCTTTTGAAAAGCTTCTATAAAATAGATAAGGAGATTCAGTTATCATTTGATGAATGCCAGCTCCTATTGCAGGATGATTTGCACGAAACTGTCCTAATTTTTGCCAATGTTTTAACACTTCAGAAGCTTTTGGTTCGTTTATGATAGCATCCCAATTCATGAAAGAACGTAAAGTCGCATCACCTTCTGTGCCTTCTATGATTAAAATACGTGCAGACTCATCTCCATAATACACTTGAGATGCTCCAGGACAGAGCAATAGCTTTGTTGCAGTTTCATATGGTTTTTCACGCTTAGCATCAAAAGGCTGCCCATCATCATGAGAGCTTAAATAATTTAACACGCTATAGCCTTTTAATTCTGAATTTAGGATATCTGAATATTTTTTGAATGTTTCCTCGGTTGACATTTGAGCTGCATTCCATTTCATTTCAAAATTTATAAGTCCATTAAAAGCCTTATCAAAATAATTGACTTTTTTATCTCCAAAATCGAATGCTTTGGCTGCCGAAATACCGTAGTTATAAACTTCTCCAACAAGATAAAAGTTATTATTATCAAGAATTTTTTCAGGATTTGATTTCTTGAATTCTTCGAAGGCGTAGTCACATTCTTTTTTAAATTCTTGCCAAACCTGCTCTTCAACATGCTTAACAGTATCCACGCGATAGCCATCTATACCAAATTCTGTAATATAATCTGTAAGCCATTTCATAATATAAAAACGTGGTGCTCTTGGATGGTTTGTTCGTTCAAAAAAAGCATTTAATTCTGCTATTTCTTGTTCGTACCTGCCTTCATTTTTCCATTTCTCAACTATTTGAGGTGGCAAATCAACAGCTTCATCACTTTCCGTTTTTATATCTGGAAGATTTTTTACTAAGGTGCAAGTAATGGTGTTTTCGTAAGATTCATAATCGCATTGTGGTTCTGTTCGAACCCAATCTGATGGCCATATAGGATCTTTTTCAGTTACTGGCCCAGTATGATTAATAACACCATCTAACAAAATACGAATACCATATTTGTGCGCCGTTTCTACTAAATCATGCAAGTCTTGTTTGGTTCCAAAATTTGGATCTAAAGCCGTCCAATCGCTTGTCCAATAGCCATGAAACCCGTAACTAACACCTGTACCTTCATCTGTCCCTCCATGAATTTGTTCGACTATAGGCGTCATCCAAATAGCATTGATTCCTAAATCGGTAAAGTAACCTTCTACAATTTTTTGTGTAACCCCTTTTATATCTCCACCTTCAAATCCTCGGAGTTTTCCAGTTTTTTCCGATCTTTCAAAGTTAATATCATTGGTCGCATCACCATTATTAAATCGGTCAGTCAAAAGGAAATAGACATTTGCACCTTCCCAAACAAAAGGTGTTTTTGGTTTTTCTTGAACAATAACTTTCTTGTCTTCACAATTAAAAAAAACAAAAAAAGTTATTACAATTAATAGATGCTTCATATTATACTTATTAGAACTACAATGCTTTTAAAACCTAGCAGTTTATTGGATTGGTTATTTAATTTTAAGAATGAATGATTCCAATGGTTTAATATCAATTCTTACTTGTGCTTTTCCGTTTTCAACTATTAAGGTTGAAGAATAAGCCTCGTACAATTGATCTTTCACTTGGTACTTGCCATCTCCTAGTTTCAGTTTCTGAACCAAATCGTCTGGTAATTGTAACTCAAATCCATAATTATTATCTGCATTAAAATTTGAAATGATTATCAGTTTTTCGTCATCACTCCAACGTACAAATGACAATACTTTATCGTTGTACCATTCCGTGTTTTGATGATTGTGATGCTGAATATCTTGATAGTCTCCCATTAAAGCGGAACTATTGATTGTAAAATTCAACAAACGCTTATAAAAATCTCGAAGGCTTTTTTCTTCTTTTGTAGATTGCCCACCATCAAACTTTTTATCATTTACCCAACGCACTTGACTAGGAACAGAACCATAATCGAAAATAGAAGTTCTTGTTGGGTCTCCAAAACCTAAATCTTCTGATCCGTCTTCTCCAAATTCTTGTCCGAAATAAATCATTGTTGGCGCTGTTGATGACGTTGCCGATACCACCATGGCTGGTTTTCCTTTTTCGGCATTTCCAGCAAAATCTGGACTTGCAATGCGTTGCTCATCATGGTTTTCTAGAAAATGCAACATGTTATGCTCAATATCTTTTAAATTGTCAAGTATTGGGGGGATATTATCGGTACTTCCGTGCCCTTGCATTATGTGTTTTATGGTATCATATAATTGTACTTTATCATACAAATAATCCATTTTTCCTTTTCTAATATAATCTCTGTAAAGTGACGGATTATAAACTTCTGCTAATAAAAAAGCATCAGGATTTTTCATTTTTATAGAGGCATTCATAAAACTCCAAAACTCAACAGGCACCATTTCTGCCATATCGTAACGAAAACCGTCAACTCCCATTGCTGTCCAATACAAGGCAATATCTCTGAATTTTATCCAAGAATCTGGTACCGTTTTATTTTTCCAAAATGCAAAATGCGCTTTATAATCTTCGTTTTCAAAACCTTCTGGTAATTCATCAAAACCTTTTTCACCTTCAGGACTTACCCCATAATTCACCTTTACAGTTTCATACCAATCATTAAAATGTGGCTGAGATAATCTTGAGCCATTTCCTGTCCATTTTGCAGGAACTTCATTAAACTTTTTATCTGATAATGGATTTTTATCTCCTCCAAGTGGTAAATATCCGTTTTGAAATTCAGGTACTTTAAATGCTTCTCCCGGATTGTAATAAAAATTATTATTAACATCGTAGGTTTTTGATTTATCATCTGAATCACCAAAACTCTCAACCCCTTTTGGATTTGACAAACTTTGATAGTTTCGTGCCACATGATTGGGAACAATATCAATAATCACTTTTAAACCCGCCTCATGGGAGCGTTTTATTAATGCTTGAAATTCCTTCAGTCTATTTTTAACGTTTACCGCCAAATCAGGATTTACATTGTAATAATCTTTAACAGCATAAGGCGAACCAGCACGACCTTTTACAATATCCGGATCATCATTTGAAATTCCGAATTTTGAGTAATCTGTAATCACATCATGATGTGGCACACCGGTATACCAAATATGCGTAACTCCTAAATCTTTTATTTCTTTTAAGGCTTTTGTTGTAAAATCATTGAATTTACCAACGCCATTTTCTTCAATGGTTCCCCATGGCTTATTGGTTGTGTTTGTGTTTCCAAATAGTCTTGTAAATACTTGATAAACAACTTCCTTTTTTTTAATTTTCATAACCTCACTATTCGTTTTTTTTACTTCTTTTATGTTTTGCCCGCAACTTAAAGCTATTATCATTAAAACTAGTGTTGCGTATCCTATTGATTTCATTTTAGTTTTCATTTATATTATAAAGCCAGCCAATTGCATCTTGAAATTCACTTTTCCAAAAAGATTCACTATGTGTACCTTTTGAAGCCACTTTTTTATAAATTCTATCATCAATCAAACCCTTGTTTTTCATTAAGGCCACCATATTATTCATTGCTTCTACCATATCATCACCTTCCTTTTCTCCAACTAAATAATACAACTTACTATTTTCTAAACCTGTTGCTTTTTCAGTAAAAGTAAAGACTTCTTTTGCATACCAAAATGATGGTGAAAATACGCCTGCTTTACCGAAAACATCTGGTCGTTCAACGGCAGCATAATGTGCAAATAACCCGCCTAAAGAGGACCCCATAACTACCGTGTTTTGATTGTCAGATTTGGTTCTAAATTTTTTGTCAACTTCTGGTTTTAGAGTATTTACTAAAAAATCTAAATACATGGCGCCTTCGCCTTTGCCATACTCGTCATTATCCCATGCTGAATACTCATTCATGCGTTTATCGCCACCATGATTTATCGCTACAACAATAAGTCCGAATCCTGTTTTTTCAAACATTTTATTTAATGTTTCGTCAACTTCCCATTCGCCGCTATAAGATGTTGAAATATCAAATACATTTTGACCATCTTGAATATACAAAACAGGATATTTTTCATTAGAACCATTATAATTTGGAGGTAGATAAATGGTGATTTTTCGCGTTCTGTTTAATTGTGGAATGTCAAAATTATCAGCAAAAACCTGAACGTTTTCCGTTGCTGTTGATGGTTTGTTTTGCTGCCTTTCATCATTCCAATTTAAAATACTTATTTCAACAATTTTTTTGTTTTCGGAAAAACTATAAGTTCTATTTTCAATTGGGTTACCGTCCAATTCGCATTCTACATTTCCCCAATTTCCTTTAGTAAATTTAAAACTAAATGCATCTTGGTGTTTTGGAATTGAAATCTGGTATTGGTTTTTTTCTCGATTTAATTTGAATTTTGGGCTACCTCCAGACCAACCTTCAAAATCTCCAGAAAGATATATATCGTCATCAAAATTATGGTTTTTAGGCAGGTTTTTTACAACAAAAGTGACAACCTCATTTCCTAAAACTGGATTTTTATCTTGCTTTTTTTTATCTGCGCATGATAAGGAAGCAAGAAATATTAAGACTATGAAAAACTGATTTTTCATTTTAGGATTATTATTAAAAGACTGTAGTGTTTAATTCAATTTAGTAGTTAAAATAAGGCTTCCCTTTTCTTTTAAAGTGATGTTATCTCCCCAGAAAAATTGATAATCTGTTATCACGTTTTTAACCGCTTTTCCTTTTAAACCCAATTCTTCAAACCTATTTAAATCTAATTCCATTGGCGATTCATTTTTGTTTATGATATGAACCAAGGTTTCATCTTCATCTTTTCTAAACAACACATAAATTCCATTTTCAGGAGCAAAATGAATTGTTTTACCTTCATGAATGGCTTTACTCGTTTTCCTGTAATTTAGAACTTTTTTGAGATACGATTGCATGTCTTTTTGCGCATCATTTAAACCTTCACCTGTAAAAGCATTTATTTGGTCACCTTTCCATCCACCAGGAAAATCGGTACGAATTAATCCGTGATCTCCAGGTCTATCAAAATCGTTCATCAAAATTTCGGTGCCATAATATATTTGTGGAATTCGAGGCATCATTAATATATAACTCAATGCCATTTTCGTATTTGCTATATCGCCATGAAGTTGAGTGAAGATGCGACTCATATCATGATTGTCAGGAAAAACCATAATGTCTTTTGGCGTGGCATAATAAAAATCGTTTGCAAGACCTTGGTACATTTTCACTAAACCTTTATCCCATTCTTCATTTTCATTTAAAGCTTCAACAATAAATTTTTGCATAGGAAAATCCATTGGTGATTTTAAATTAGACTTATAGCCATCTCTATTATTTGCACCATCTTGCCAATAGCCTACTAAAAGCGGATTGTAACTCCACTCTTCGCCAACAATACTGAAATTTGGATATTCGTTCATGATTTCTCCTGCCCAACGACTCATAAAATTTTTATCAGGATAAGGATATGTGTCTTGACGAATACCTCCTAAGTTTGCTGTTTCTATCCACCAAATACTATTTTGAATGGTATAAACAGCCATAAAAGGATTCCGCTGATTTAAATCGGGCATTGCAGAAACAAACCAACCTACATTCAATTTTTGCTTATCAATTTTCGAGGCATATATATCTTGATTGGCAGTACGCCTGTGATTCGTTGTTATATTTTCAACACCAGTCCAATTATCCATGTTAGCTTCATAATAGGCTTGATGGTTTATCCAATCTTTAAATGGCAAATCTTTCATCCACCAATGTTGCAAACCACAATGATTTGCTACTTGATCCATGATTAGTTTCATCCCTTTTTCAGACAGTTTATTAGATAGGTTTATATAATCTTGAAACGTACCAAAACGAGGATCTACCTGATAATAATTGGTAATAGCGTATCCATGATAAGAACCCTGAGACATATCGTTTGTTAGTAACGGACATGGCCAAATTGCCGTAAATCCTAAATCTTCAATATAGTCTAGATGATTTGTAATACCTTGTATATCACCACCATGTCTTGCATAATCATCTGCTCTATCAATCGTTTTTTCATTAAGCGTTTCAACAACATCATTACTTGGTTTTCCGTTAGCAAATCTGTCTGGTGTAATTAAATAAATAGCATCGCTACTGTTAAAACCAACATAATCTTCTGAAGATTTTTCTCTTGATTTCAATTCATAGGTATGAACTAAATCCTCACTACCATCTTTTTTAAAAGCAATATTGAATTTTCCTGCTTTGGCTTTTTCAGAAATAATTAAATCAATAAATAGATAATTTGGACTATCGGCTTGATTCACTTTTTCAATAGAAACACCTTGATAAGAAATTTTTGGAGTTCTATCTGAAATTTTAGGATGATGCACCAACAATTGCAGCTTTGGGTTTTTAAAACCAACCCACCAGTTTAAAGGTTCAATTTTTGCAATATCATGCCTTTCTATTATCGAAGTATTTTCATCAACCTCAGCTGGTGCCATATTGCTTTGTTTTTTACAAGATAAATTTAAAGCAAAAACACATAGTATCCCAAACAAAATACTTTGATTTATTTTTTTTGAATTCATTTTCATATTATCACATTTATTTAACCTCTTTAAAACTAATAGCATAACCGCCAGCAGCAACTGATGATAATTGAAGTTTTGATTTACTTGTAACCTTCTTGGTTTTTATAGTATAAGCCTGTGGATTCGTTCTGTAATCAGCATTTTTAGCATCTGCATAAATGGTGGCTATATATTTTTTGTCTTTGTCTAAAAAATCTAACTTGATACTTGAAGTTCTAGCATTATTCCCGTTTACATTACCAACAAACCAATTATTGCTTCCTTTTTGCTTACGAGCAATAGTTAGATAATATCCTGGTTCCGCTTCTAAATACACACTTTTATCCCAATCAATAGCCACATCTTTTATAAACTGAAACGCATCCATAAATCTTTCATAATTCTCTGGTAAATCTGCAGCCATTTGCAAAGGACTGTACATGGTTACATATAAGGCTAATTGATTTGCAATGGTACTGTTTACGTGCGAATTGTTATTAGGGTTCAGTTTACTAATATCCATTTCGAAAACTCCAGGGGTATAATCCATTGGCCCTCCAATTAAACGTGTAAAAGGCAAAATGGTAACGTGGTTTGGTTTTGAACCTCCAAATGCTTGAAACTCTGTTCCTCTTGCCGATTCATTTCCAATTAAATTGGGATACGTTCTGCAAATACCTGTTGGCCTTACTGCTTCATGGGCATTTACCATAACTTCATATTCTGCCGCCTTTTCAATGGCGTATTGATAATGATTTACAATCCATTGGCTATAATGATGTTCCCCACGAGGTAATATATTACCAACGTAACCACTCTTTACAGCATCGTATCCATTATCTTTCATGAATTGATATGCCTTATCCATGTGGCGCTCGTAATTTCTTGTAGATCCTGAAGTTTCATGATGCATAATCATTTTAACACCCTTAGATTTAGCGTAATTATGAATTTCTTCTACATTAAAATCTGGATAAGGTGTTACAAAATCAAAAACATAATCTTTAGATTTTCCGAACCAATCTTCCCAGCCTTCATTCCATCCTTCCACCAAAACACCATCAAATCCATTTTCTGATGCAAAATCAATATAGCGTTTTACTTTAGTATTATTTGCCGCATGAGTTTTATTTGGTTTTACTTTAGAATAATCTGTAACACCCAATTGAATTGCTGGTAAATCATCGGTATAAGACCATGAACTTTTCCCAGTTATCATTTCCCACCAAACACCAATATATTTAACTGGTTTTATCCATGAGGTATCTTCAATGGCGCAAGGTTCGTTTAAATTTAACGTCATTCTCGAAGCCAAAATATCTCGTGCATCATCGCTTACCATTATTGTTCGCCAAGGTGAATTGCAAGGTGCTTGCATATAGCCTTTATCACCATTAACATCAGGTGTTAAATGCGATTCAAAAACCATATTTTTGTCATCTAAATCAAGACTCATACACGAATAATCTAATAACGCTGCTTCGTGTAGATTGATGTATAAGCCCTCTGCTGTTTTCATCATTAATGCGGTTTGAACTCCAGTTTTTGAGAATTGTTCTTGAGATGCATTTCCAGTAACTGCATTTTCAAATTTTTCGCTTATTTCTGATAACTTAGACTCTGTATAATCATACTCTTGAGTATCATAATCTCCCGGAATCCAAAAAGCTGTATGATCGCCAGTCATAGCAAATTGTGTTTTCTCTTCTTTTATGGTGAAATAAACCAGGTTTTTTTGCGATGGAAATTCATAGCGAAACCCTAATCCTTCGTCGAACAATCTGAAACGTATTAAAACTATTCTATCCGTTTTGTTTTGTTTTAGACTTACCGCCAATTCATTATAATGGTTTCTAATTTTATTTTCTTCTCCCCAAACTGTTGTCCAGGATTCATCAAAAGTTGAACTTTTATTTTCAATAACTTCAAAATCATCCATTAAAGATGTCTCATCATCCTTTAATTCTAAACCTAAATGACTAGGTTTAATTACATCCTGATTTTTATAGGATAGCTGATAAGTTGGTACGCCATTTTTTTCTATAGAAAACGACATGGTGATTTCTCCATTTGGTGATTTTAACTCTTGTGCATTAACTAGACTAAAAGCCGATAAAAAAAAGACAGTAATTAACGAATAGAGGGATTTCATGATTTTTAAGTTTTATAGTTTAACTAATAGTTATTGACTTTTTATTGTTTAGAATAATTGATTTATCATTTACAAAAATTTCTAGTTTGTCGCCACTCAACAATTCGAAACTTGTTTGTTTTTGAGAAATATCTACCTTAATAATCTGATTTCTAAAATTCACTTTAAACGAATATCCTTTCCATTGTTTAGGGATTTTTGGCGTAAAAGACAATTTACTATCTTTAATTCGCATGCCTCCGAAACCTTCAACAATACTCATCCAAGTTCCTGCCATAGACGTAATATGTAGGCCTTCATGCACTTCGTGATTATAATCATCTAAATCCAACCTTGAGGTACGTAAATAGAACGTATAAGCTTGTTCCATTCTATCTAATTTTGCCGCTTGAATACTGTGTACACAAGGTGATAGAGAACTTTCATGAACTGTGAAAGGTTCGTAAAAATCGAAATGACGCTCTAATTCTTTATCAGAAAATTGATCTTCAAAAAAGTAAAAACCTTGTAAAACATCTGCTTGCTTAATGTAAGGTGAACGCAAAATTCTATCCCAACTCCATTTTTGATTTATTGGTCTTTCAGCTTTTGGTAAATCTGCAACTGAGATTAATTCTTTATCTAAAAAACCATCTTGTTGTAAATATACTTGTTGCTTTTCTGAAAATGGAAAATACATATTATCTGCAACTGTTTTCCAAAGTTTTAATTCCTCATCAGTTAACTTTACTTTTTTGATAATTCTTGAAAAATCTGAGGTATATTCTTTTTCTATTTTTTCAATTTGCTCTAATGTGTAATCAAGACACCATTTAGCCAAATAGTTAGTGTACCAGTTATTATTTACATTGTTTTCATATTCGTTCGGACCTGTAACACCTAGAATAACATACTGGTTTTTATCTGCTGAAAATGTAGCACGCTGTTGCCAAAAACGAGCAATCCCTATTAAAACTTCTAGTCCTTTTTCTGGAATATAACTGTAATCTCCTGTATAACGATAATAGTTAAAAATAGCAAAAGCAATGGCACCGTTTCTATGGATTTCTTCAAAAGTAATCTCCCATTCGTTATGGCATTCCTCGCCATTCATGGTTACCATTGGATATAAAGCCGCTCCGTTTTTAAAACCTAATTTTTCAGCGTTTTCAATGGCCTTATCTAAATGATTATAACGATATTCCAACAGACTTCTTGCTACTTTTTCATCTTTCGTTGCCATGTAAAAAGGGATACAATACGCCTCAGTATCCCAATACGTACTGCCTCCATATTTTTCGCCAGTAAACCCTTTTGGCCCAATATTTAATCTTGAATCTTTTCCTAAATAGGTTTGATTTAATTGGAAAATATTAAAACGAATACCTTGTTGCGCCTTTACATCGCCATCAATAGTAATATCCGAACTCTCCCAGATGGCTGCCCAAGCTAGTTTCTGCTCTTCAAGTAATTGATTAAAGCCTTTATCAGTTGCTATTTTTAATACTTGCTTTGCAACTGAAACTAAATTTGATTTATCGTGATTTCTATCTACTGTATAACCTCCAAACTTTTGAAGCGTAAATGTTTCCTGTCGATTGATTGACACCTTATATATAAAACTGATTTTGTTATCAGTCTTTATTACTTGTGGTTTTAGTCCGATATTTTGATTGTTCACAAAACAATCTGATTGCATAAAGGTACAAGTATGAAAATTGGTTTTCATAGTTTGTGCTTCTATAAATGCTTGGTTGTTTTCAATCGATAAATTTGAAATATTCCAGAATTTATCATCCCAGTTGGAATCCTCATTAGTAATCCCAGCATCTATATAAGGTGTTATAACCAAGTCTGCATCCGAATTTAGCGGCGTTAACGAATACTCAATAGCTCCAACTTCATCTAGATCCAAGCTTAAAAAGCGTTTTGCTTTTACTTGTATTTCATTATTATTTTGAAGCGTAACCGTAAAACTTCTTGACAGCCAACCTTCTTTCATGTTCAATTCCCTTCTGAAGTTTTCTACTTTTTTACAAGTAAATAAATCAAGTTGTTCGTTGTTTAAAGTGACGTCAATTCCTATCCAATTTGGTGCATTTAATACTTTTGCAAAATACTCAGGATAGCCATTTTTCCACCAACCAACTCGGGTTTTATCAGGATAGTAAACGCCAGCTATATAACTTCCTTGAAAAGTATCGCCTGAATAGTGCTCTTCAAAATCGGCACGTTGACCCATGGCGCCATTACCAATACTAAATAAACTCTCAGACGATTTTACACGTTCTGCATCAAAGCCTTCTTCTATGATGGACCAATTATCTGGTTTTATATAATCTTGATTCATTATTTTACAAATATTTTTTCTGAAATAACCTTTGTAAAAAAGTCTCCAGGGATTTCTGTTAAATTATTAAAATTAAAATCGGCTTCGCTAAGTGTGTTTTTATCTCCAATTCCAATTGAAATCATGTTTGCCCGATTTGCGGCCTCAACACCTGCAATGGCGTCTTCAAAAACAACACAATGTTCAGGTTTTAATTTCAGTTTTTTAGCTCCAATTAAAAACACTTCTGGGTCTGGCTTTGCTTTACTTACACTATTTCCATCAACAATTCCAACAAATCTGTCGTACAAATTAACTTGCTTTAATATTAATGGTGCGTTTTTACTGGCAGAACCTAAAACATATTGAATCCCTAATTTGTCTAAATTATCCAAAAGCTCAGTTGCTCCAGGCAAAATTTCTTCAGGCCCCATTTTATTGATATACTGTAAATAGTGCTCATTTTTACTAATTAAAAATTCTTGTTTTTTTTCATCAGTAAGTTTCACTTTTCCAATATCCAATAGAATCTCTAATGACCTTACACGACTAACCCCTTTTAAAAGTTCGTTGTGCGCTTCGGTAAACTCAAACCCTAAATGGTCTGCAAGGTCTTTCCATGCTAAAAAATGATATTTTGCGGTATCTACTATAACACCGTCTAAATCGAATATGACTCCTATTTTATTCATTTATAATGATTGATATGAAATTGCAGATTTGTTTGTAATTAAGAAATTACAAAGTCCAGCAATTATTAAACTTCCTCCAGCTACTAACATTGCATTAATAGCTTCTTCCCCTATTAAACCTGAGATATAATTAATCCCACCCAATGCCGCTATAATTTGAGGGATTACTATAAACATGTTAAAAATCCCCATAAATACACCCATTTTATTAGGATCAACAGAACTTGATAACATGGCATACGGCATAGATAAAATACTTCCCCATGCTATTCCAACCAGCATAAAACAGTATTTTAAATTTTCAGGACTTTCGATTAAATACATACCAATAAACCCTAAACCACCTAGAATTAGTGAGCCCATATGTACATATTTCCTGTTAATATTCTTTTTTGAAGTATAAAATGTAAGCAACAATGCAAATGCCATTGATGACAACCCATAAACGCCCATGGCAGATCCTACAAGGTTAGATGCTTTTTGAAAAGACGTATTAGCGACATCAAAAGCTTCTTTCTGCAAAGGAATATCCATATTGTAATGCGCTTCAATTGGTGCTGGAGCATGAAACACATGCTCTGTTAAAGCCGGATTAGCCAAACTCCACATGGTAAAAAAAGCAAACCAAGAAAAGAATTGAATGACACCAAGTTTTTTCATAGTCTTAGGCATATTCCCTATATTATTTAATATGTCTGGTATAAACTGATTTTTCTTCTGTTTTTCCTTTTCAAACGCCTCCATATCTTCTGGAGGATATTCAGAAGTTGTGAATATGGTGTATAACACACTAATCAGAAAAACAACTGCTCCAATGGCAAACGCTACTTTTACAGACATGGGAACAACGCCTTGAGGTGCAGAATCACTAACTCCTAATTGCGAAATCATCCATGGCAAATTACTTGCAATCCAAGTACCGATTCCTATTATTAAGGTTTGAACCACAAATCCATAAGACCGTTGAGACTCTGGTAATTTATCCGCAACTAAAGCCCTAAATGGTTCCATTGAAATATTTATGGACGCATCAAGAATCCATAAAAACCCTGCGGCCATCCATAAAGCAGAAGATTGAGGAACAAAAAATAATGCAATAGAGCTTAAGATAGCTCCAATTAAAAAGTACGGACGTCGTCGTCCTAGTTTAGGATGCCAAGTTCTATCGCTTAAATAACCAATAATTGGTTGCACTAGCAATCCTGTTAAGGGGGCTGCAATCCACAACAATGGTATATCATCATGACTTGCTCCTAAAGTTTGAAAAATTCGAGACATAAAGCCTCCTTGTAGTGCGAATCCGAATTGTATTCCTAGAAATCCGAAACTCATGTTCCAAATTTGCCAGAAACTTAATCTGCGCTTTTCCATTAAATAGTATGTTTAAATGAATACTATTTGATAAGCGTTTTTAACTCATCTAGCCAAAAGACTAAATAAGCATACCTATCAAAACATAATTGAGGAGTGAAAATATAAGTTTTGATTTCTAATCAAAGATAAAAAAGAAATTTAAATTTCCTAATTTTGGAAAAAACACCAACGAAACTATTTCGTTGAATCTCTTTCTATAATTTCGGTCTCAATTACCATCTTTATAAAATCGTGTTTCTTCTCGTTATTTGTAAAGTATTGCTCCGTTTCAGCTTCTTCAGCCTCCAATCTATCAATTAATAAGTTTGCAGATTGTTCGCCAATTTTTTGACCATGTTGACTCACAGTTGTTAAACTTGGCGTGGCGTGTTTTGATAGCACTCCGTCAGTAAATCCTATAACTTGTAAATCGTCTGGGATTTTTAATCCTAAAATTCGAGCCACCTTCATTGCAGAAACTGCATAAAGCTCATTAACTGCAAATACACCGTCGATATTAGGATTGGCCTTAAAAAATTGAGCAATTTCACTTTCTAAAACATCAAGATTATTTTCTACGTCTAAACTATCATCAATCTTTAATATTAAATTAGAATTTGCAATAATCCCGTTATTCTGAAGTGCTTCTAAATAGCCTTGAGTTCTTAATCTACCTACGCTTACATAATCCATGGTGGTAATTAGTGCTATGTTTTTACAATCGTTTTCTACAAGTTTATTTACCGCTTTTAGGGCGCCATTAAAATCATCAACAATAACCTTGTCACAATCAACTTCATTTACAACCCTATCAAACATTACAATAGGAATACCTTGGTTAATAGTAGCATTAAAATGGTGATAATCTTGTTTTAATAATGTTTCTTTTGAAATAGAGAGTATAAACCCATCAATACTACCATTGGCAAGCATTTCCATATTAATAATTTCTTTTGCAAAAGATTCATTAGACAGACCAACAATAACATTATATCCTCGGCGATTGGCAACCCTTTCTATACCTCGAATTACTGTTGAAAAAAAGTGATGAACAATC
>NZ_JBATHX010000151.1:0-6523 GCF_049667265.1 Algibacter sp.
ATAAGTTTAAGAGGAAGCCAAGGTGTACAAATACTTATTAACGGGAAACCTTCTGTTCTTGCTAGTGCCGATGGGAATGCCTTAGGAAGCATAACTGCCGATATGATTGAACAAGTAGAAGTTATAACCAACCCATCTGCAAAATACGATGCTGAAGGAACTTCTGGAATCATCAATATTATAATTAAAAAATCAGAAAAGCGAGGTATAAACGGTTCTGCTACTTTAAATTTTGGTGTGCCAAACAGCAATAGTTTTGGATTTAGTGTAAACAAACGTACCGAAAAATTCAATCTGTTTAGTCAATTTGGTTTTGGCCTTCGAACTTACCCAGACGAACGAAAATCAATAAACCGAGATTTAACAAATAACACCTCTATTAATAGTTCTGGTGAAGGTGAATTTAATGAAAAGTTTGGCAACATCCTTATTGGTACTGATTATCATATTAATGACTTAAATGTGATCACACTTTCTGGAAGTTACGCCTATGAAGTTGAAGACCAAAACTCAAAAACCTTTTACGATCAAACCGATGCTTCTAGTACGATAACAGATAGTTGGCTGAGAAATGAATTAACGGTGGCTGACAACCCAAAACTACGATACGAGTTGCAATATAAAATGAATTTTAAACGGCATGAAGACCAGAGTTTATTATTTAGCGCCTTAGGAAATTCGTTTAAAAAAGATCAATTTTCAGATTTTGAAAACACGACTATAATGGGGTCTAATGAGAATGAAAAACAAAAAACACGAACGGATTATGCTTTAGAAGAATATACTTTTAAACTAGATTATACGCATCCATTTTTAGAAAAATATACTATTGAAACAGGCTCACAATATGTGATAAATAGTGTTTCAAATGATTTTTCGGTAAGCAATGTCGAAAATAGCATTTGGGTAAATGATCCAAACTTAACCAATGTTTTTAATTTCGACCAAAAGGTTTTGGGTGTGTACACAACCGCAGCTTATGAAGGTGATGTTTGGGGTTTAAAACTAGGACTAAGACTAGAACATACCAATCTTAACACGCTGCTTAAAACAACTGATGAAAGTAACGAAAATGACTACTCAAACTTGTTCCCGAGTATTCATACTTCATATAAAGTATCGGATGATTTTTCGGTGCAAGCGGGTTATTCAAAACGAATTAACAGACCTAGCTTAAGAGAATTAAACCCGTTTTCAAACATTCGAAATAACTTTAGTATTTCTACTGGAAATCCTGATTTACAACCAGAATATACCGATTCATACGAGATTACCAGCATTCATAAAATAGGCAAAGCTTCCTTAAACTTTAGTCTTTATAACCGATACACCGTTGATGTAGAAGAAGATATTACAACCTTTGAAAATAATGTAAGTTACTCCCGTCCAGAAAATGTAGGAACCAATTCTACCACAGGTTTTGAAGCTAATGGAAAATACTCACCAACGGATTGGTTTTCCTTTAATGGCGATTTTAACATTAATTATTTTAACCGAAAAGGTGTTTTTGAAACCACTAATTTCGCTTTCAAAGGCAATAGATGGGCAACTAGTCTGACCACAAAATTTAAACTTCCAGCACAATTTGACTTAGAACTTTCGGGCGATTACAGATCTAAATACAAAACTGTGCAAAGTGAAATTGCAGATAATTTTTTTGCAGACCTTGGTTTAAGAAAAAAGATACTTAAAGGCAAGGTTATTTTAAACCTTAGTATTCGCGATGTTTTCGCCTCAAGAATAAGCCAAACGACAACCTCACAACCCGACTTTTATTTGTTTAATAGCAGACAACGTGGACGTTTTGTAACCTTTGGTGTGAGTTATGGCTTTGGTAAAGGTGAAGCGATGCAGTTTTCTGGGCAGAGACGCTAATTAAAAATTAACTTTAATAAAACGAAATCGAAATAGTTAATAACTCGCTTTAAAAAAATTCCCAAAACATGACAAAAGTAAGGTTTTATAGAATCTACTATAATTAATTTTGAACCGTTAACATACCAAATCCAAAATTATGAATGTAAAAATCAGTCTGCTTTTTTGTACTATACTATTAACTGTAATGTCATGTAAAGATTCCGAAAAGTCAGAACATACCACCGATAATGAACATCATTGGAGTTACTCGGGTGAAACTTCTCCTGAACATTGGGTAGAAATTGAAAAAAACTCCGATTGTGATGGAAAACTACAATCACCAATAAACATTATACATAGAAGTGTTGATTCTGTAAAAACAAATCACGACCTCAAAATTCAATATACACCAAGCACATTAATTAGTGAAGTTAAAAACAACGGACACTCCATACAATTTGATTTTGAACCAGGCGATTCTATAAACTATAAAAATGAAACCTTCTACTTAAAGCAAATACATTTTCATGAACCTTCAGAGCATAAAATAAATGGCGTTATCTACCCTATTGAAATGCACTTAGTTCACGTTAGCAAATCTGGAAAAATTACTGTTTTAGGTATTTTAGGTGAAGAAGGTGAAGAAAGCCAATTGTTCGAATTTTTCGAAAGCTTTTTACCTTTAAAAGAAGGTGCCTTTAAAGACATCCATCAAAAAATTGATTTATCGAGCTTATTCTTAGAAGAAAAAAAGTATTACTCCTATGGAGGCTCGTTAACAACACCGCCATGTTCTGAAAGTGTAAACTGGGTGGTTTTTAAAGACCCAATTGTATTATCTGTAGAAGAAGTATTAAAACTTAAAAGCAACATGCCCATTAACAATTACCGCAACGAACAACCCCTCAATGGTCGTGTGGTGAAATTCAATTATTAAACAATCATGATAGAACCTATGAATTACAAAGCTGTAATTTTCGATTTAGATGGAACCTTAGTAAATTCCATTGAAGACATAGCCGATGCTATGAACGAAGCCCTTAAAAAATATAACTATCCCACACATAGTTATGAAGAATATAAAGTATTTATTGGAAATGGTATTAAAAATTTAGTTTCAAAAGCATTACCAGAAAACCATCGTGATGAAGCCCAAGTTAGAAGAAGTTTCGAATCAATGATGGCTATTTACAGAGAACATTGTAGTGATAAAACGAAACCTTACGATGGCATAATAGAGTTGCTTGACAGCTTAAAATCGCGCAATATAAAAATGTGCATATTGTCAAATAAAGAACATAAATACGCCAAAAAGGTAACCTCTAAATTATTGCCTAACTATTTTGAATCTGTAGATGGATTAACTTCTGAAGCACTTAAAAAACCAAATCCAATTAAGGCTATTGAAATTAGTAATTTCTTAAACTTAAAACCTGAAGACATTATTTACGTTGGCGATACCGATGTTGATATGCAAACCGCTAACAACGCTAACATGCTGGCAGTTGGTGTAACTTGGGGTTTTAGAGAAAAACAAGAATTAATTGATAACGGTGCGAAAGTGATTTTAGAACACCCTTTAGAGCTCATGGAAATTTTTTCAAACCAAAATATACTAGTAGAAAATTAAAACAGCGTTTCCTTTTCAACAGGTTCAACAATATAAGGTTTGTTAGTTTCTATTCCCTTTTTATAAAAATCTCGACTAACGGGATGCGCTTTAAATTCTTGGGAGGTAAAACCTTTGGCCATAAGTTCATTTATTTCTTGAGCATTAAAACCATCGTCTAGCCAATTTTCATAATAGCTTTCATCTAAAACTAAGGGCATTCTTTTTTTCTTATTATGCACTTCTGAGAAAAAATCATTGCTTTCCGTTGTTATAATGGTTGCTGTAATTGATGCATCCTTTAGTTCAGAATATAGTCCTGCAAACATAAATAAATCGCCTTCAGGATAGGTTTTAGTAGGCTGATAACAGAAATACGGAACAGCTTTTCCATTAACATGATGTGGCTCAAAAAAGCCATCAGCTAAAATTAAACATCTTTTTTGGCGGGCGCTTTCTTTAAATGAACTTTTCTCAAAAATGCTTTCGCATCTGGCATTTAAAGTATTACTCTTTTTTAAAAAAGCTTCAGGATCATTATTAGCCCAAGCTGGAACTAACCCCCAACTTGCTGGAGAAATGGTTTCAGGTTCATCCATTTTTATGATATACAAATTTCCGTGCGTAAAGCCATTTAACCTATAATAATTTTCAAACGCTGTTGGAATTTCAATTTTTGAAATCATTACGTCTCGTAGTTTCTTAGCAATTTGCTCTCTTGTTTTACGGAGTGAAGTTGAATAACACATACTTAAAAATCAGACTCTAAATTAAAAAATAATTAAAACAACCTTTAATAAACCTAATATAAATTTAGATTCAACTAATTAATCATTTGAAATTCTCAGCAATTCATCCTTAAAAAGCGACATTTCAGAAAACTATACTTCCATACCTAGTTTTTTATTTTAAACTTTGAATTGTTAACCACAATAACAACCAATTGGAAGAAACCATAAAAATTTTAATTTATATCCACGCCTTTTTTGGTGGCATTGGCTTGATTGCAGGAATTGGGAGTGTTATTGTAAAAAAAGGTAGCAAACTTCATAAGAATTTCGGAAAACTATTCTCCATTGGAATGCTAACGAGTTCGCTTATTTCTATTCCCATTTCTTGGATGCCAAATCATGAAAACATCTTTTTATTTTTAATTGGATTATTTACAATTTATCTTGTATTGGCAGGAAATAGAGCCTTGACTTTTAAATTGAAAAAGAAAGCCGATTGGATAGATTATGTAATTTCGGGTAGTATGCTTTTATGTTCGGTGGTGATGCTTCTAATTGGTATTTATTTTATTATGAAAAGTAATTCAATGGGTATTTTGTTTCTGTTTTTTGGTGGTTTCGGACTCTTATTATCAATAAAAGATTTTATGTTTTATAGAAACGCGAATAAGCCTAAAAATGCCTGGTTAATATTACATATTGGAAAAATGGTTGGTGCCTTAATTGCTTCCATCACCGCATTTATTGTTGCCGGATTAGGTATTGGGAACTTAATTGCATGGACGCTTCCAACTCTTTTAGGAACTGTTTATATTGTTTACTGGAAACGAAAATTCAAATTAAAACCAGCAAACTAAAACGTTTAAAATTATTTAATCATGAACCAAAAAAAACGCATATTTAGAATAGTATTACTTACGGGAACAGTAATATCCTTGTTTTATGTACCATGGATATTAGTCTGGGCTTGGATATTACCATTACCAAATACGGTTCAAGAGCAAGTGGATGAAGCCATCGGTCATGGATTTGACGGTATGATTGTTTATGTGGATGAATCAGGCAAACCACCGGCATTTTATACAGGCGGTTGGAAAGACAAGAAAAACCAAATACCTGCCGACCCAAAAGCCTTATTCAAAATTGCCAGTATCAGCAAATTATATGTGGCGGTTGCTATAACTAAATTAGCGCATACCAATCGTTTATCCTTGGACAAAACACTTGCTGATTATTTCCCAGAACTTGTAGGCCGAATTGAAAATGCAGAAAAAATCACTTTAAAAATGATGGCACAACATCGTAGTGGCATTCCAAATTTTACAAACCACCCTGGGTTTTGGGAAAATCCACCTGAATCATCCGAAGCATGCCTCGAACTTATTCTAGATTTACCTGCTAACTTTGAACCTGGGGAAGATTACGAATATTCAAACACGAACTATTTATTGCTTTCTGAACTTATTGATAAGGTAGTTGGTTATAATCATCAGCAATATATAAAGGAAGAAATATTGGAACCGCTCGGGTTAAAAAACACGTTTTTTTCACTTGAAGAAGTAAATATAGACCGTGTAATGAGCGGCTATTATGTTGGCTATGAACCCGATTTAAAAACTGAAGAACAGGGCATGTTAGCTACAGCTGAAGATGTTGGTAATTTCTTAAGAGCGTTAAATGATGGTTCGGTGTTTAACGATGGTGAGCGAGACATCTACCCCTACGAATACGAACACGGTGGTCTGGTTCCTGGTTACCAAAGTCTTGCTGAATATCACGAAGATATTGATACTGTAGTGGTTCAATTTATAAACACCACTGATTTTGCTGGTTACGAATGGAATTTATCACAGATTTCAATTAATAGAATTGGAAAAATTCTGAGAAAGAAAAAAAATTCATAAAAAAAGACCCAGTTTTTCAACTAGGTCTTATAATAAATATGTTGCATTTATTTTTTCTTCAAATACGCCAAAACATTAGCCTCAATACGTTCTTGAATATTAGAAACATCCGCTTTAATAAAAGTTTCGCCAGTAATGTTTTCGTAAAGTTCGATATAACGTTCGGAAACGGTTTCGATATATTCATCGCTCATAAACGGAACGGTTTGCCCTTTTAAACCTTGAAAGTTATTAGCAATCAGCCATTGGCGCACAAACTCTTTACTTAATTGCTTTTGCGCTTCACCTTTATCTTGACGTTCTTGATACCCATCAGCATAGAAGTAACGTGAAGAATCAGGAGTGTGTATTTCGTCAATTAAAACAATTTTACCGTCTTTAGTTTTACCGAATTCGTATTTAGTATCTACTAAAATTAATCC
>NZ_JBATHX010000152.1:0-11636 GCF_049667265.1 Algibacter sp.
TATCTTGTAAGCCACCTGCAAAATGATCTCCAGTAGGGAATGCTGTAGTTGGTCCTACTGCTACCGTATAATATTGTGCAGTATTGTAGCCAACGTTTCTAGATTCAGTAGTTGTACCACCGTCAGCGGAGTAATATACACCACCATCATTTCCAAAAAGTACTTTGTTTGAATCATTATGTCCAAAAGCTGCAATATGTTGATCTGAGTGTACCTCTTGAAATCCAAAACCACCATACCAATGAGAAATTTGCGACCATGCAGTAGCTCCGTTTGTGGTTTTAAATAAATCAATGCCACCAGTAAAAACTATTTCATCATTAGCTGGACTAACATCTATTGGTAAATCATAAAAAGCTTGACCACGAGTAAAATCTGTTGCCTCAATATTAGTATCCGCATCATTGGGTAATGTTTTTGTTTGTACAGCGAATACTGGCACGAACGCCGAAGTTGTTTTTCTGATAGTTACACCTCCAGCGGCTAATTCTGCAAGTACGTATACTTTACCCGGATTTGCTGGGTTAGAAGAAACCGCAATTTGTGTTCTTGCGCCATCAGTAATGCTATAAGCTTGTGTAAATGTGTTTCCATCAGTAGATGAAAATATAATTCCACCACCGTCTCCATATAATTTACTATTGGTCGTAGATAGCCATACTTTACCATCCGATCCAATTTCAATATCGTTTGGACAATGTTTATTTCCATCGGCAGTTAGTGGAAGTGAAATCTCAGACCAATTTGCTCCGCCATCTGTAGATTTGTATAAGCCATAAGAAAGACCTCCAACTCTTGTAACAGCATTTGATGATCCATAAACGGCATCTGCGGCAGCAACATAGATTTCGGATGTTCCTCCATTATCTCTAACTTTTAGGTCATTTATATGTTGGATACCTGGTACAATTGTAGCAGTAAAGTCGCCACTTGCCGGGTTTAAAGATCCATTTACGGTACCACTTCCCATAGCTGCCTCAATAAGGTCACCATTTTCTTTAGTAATCATTACAGAAGGAATAGTGATGCTTGCATCTTCTCCTCCCATTGGAATAGGTTCACCAGAAACATTGTTTAACATGATAACCCCAATGGCACCAGCATCTTGCGCATTCTTTACTTTTTCAACGAAAGGACAGTCACCTCTTCTAATTATTGCTATTTTGCCAGTAGCATCAGCCCCAAAAGCATTACATGCTTCCGTTGGAACCCCAGTTGCATCATTTGCAAGGATAAAATCTGCTGTAATGACACTTGTTATTTCTGAACCGAAATTATCAGTTGGAAAAGATTCGTAGTCGCCTGCAACTCCAGCAGGACTATTAACTGTTATGTTTGAAGCAGAAACAAAATAACTAACACCAGTATTTCCTCCGAATATATTTGTCCAAGTTGCACCTGCATCAGTAGATTTCCAAATACCATCACCATTTACAGAGCCATCAGTATGTCCAACATACGATTCTCCAGTTCCAACATAAAAAGTACTTGTGTTGTTTGGGTCATGAGCTATACTTGAAACAGCTAAATTTTCAGGTATTCCAACTCTTACCCATTCTGAATTTGGGCTACTAATATTGGTGTTTTTCCATAAACCTCCTGCAACTCCACCAGCAAAAACTGTATTATCAGTTGCATCATTTGGATCAAACATTACGGCTCTAGTTCGTCCACCCACATTGTTAGGCCCACGGTCTATCCATAAATTGTCAGCTTTATCACCTGGTGTACGAGATGCAAAATTGGTTGCTAATAACTCTTTTTGAAGCTCTGCAACTTTAATTGGTGTTGGTCTTCCTAATTCTGGATTCATTGTTAAAACCCATTGTTCCTCGTTATATTTATTTGGAGGAATACCTGCTTTTTTACGATCCGCTTTTGAAAGTTTTAATGTTTCGGTAAAGGGATGCGTATTCAGGTTCTTCTTATGAATTTCTTTAATGCTTTCAGCCTTAGAAATACTATCATTGTTTTGTGAAGTGTTATTTGAAATCCCAATGATTCCAACTATGGCTAAAAGAGCCAAAGCACTAATTTTGTAAATTTTTTTCATCTTTTTTTTTACTAAAATAGTTTAATTCTATTAAAAATTAAAATGGTAATAGTTAATGTTTTTACAAAATAAAAGCCAGTAATTAATTACTGGCTTTTACGAATTTGTATTATTTAATTAAATAGTCAATTTAGACTTAATGCATAAAGCATATAATTAAAATGCAGATAGTGTATAATTATAACCATTAGCCACTTCTAAAACCACTATTAAGCCACCTAATCCATCAGCTGATGATAATGTATAAGCATCAGTTGATAATGAACCAGAATTGTCAAAGAACTCTTGATCCCAACTTAAGGTAACAGGAATTGTATCAGTAAACCCTAATCCAGAATAAGGATTGCTCCATAGGTCTGTAACTAAATAGTACGTTCCATCTGGCAACCCACTTAAGAAATCGTGTTCTGGACAAGCAGAAGATCCTAAAACATAGCCCAAGTAACCAAATGCACCATCGTAAAGGATTAAATCAAAATCGATGTCGCAAAATGAATCGATTGTTACATCGCCATCTGAAGCTGCACCATCCCAAGATAATGTTAACTCTAACTGATCATTAATATAATCATTTTCAATAGTTGCAGAAAATGTATAAGGCGTTACATTAAAGTTCGCTCTAGATTTACCAGTTATTTGTAAAGTCTCACTACCTTCAATGTCTCCTGTTTGTAATATGTCAACAGTTGCAGAGCCAGTCAAAGATCCTGCAGGAATTGTTATTGTATGAGCTTCATAATCGCTTGAGCTTGCAGTTCCTCCAGATTTTACCAAATCAATTACTGCATCAACAGGTTGAGCCGAAGCTAATGTTGCCGTAATTTCAATTTGAAAAGTACTTGCATCATCAGCATTAATAGCACTTTCATCAAACATTGTTGGTGAAGAAGATGATAAAGTTACTGTAGCAGGGGAATAGTTTATTACTGAATCCCCAGTATTATCATCTTCAGACTCACACGATGTGAATGCTAAACATGCTAGAGCAAATACTCCAATTTTATTTATTATATTTTTCATAATATTAAAAGTATATTTTAATTAGTTTTTATACATAGTCCATGTTGTTCCTATAGCTCCAATGCCACCTACGGTTATGTCACTCCATACTAAATTTCCATCAGCATCAACAAATCCATTTCCAGCAACAGGATTACTTGCTGCAAATCTCCAATCGTTAATATCGAATGAAATCATACCACAAGTATCAGTAAACCTTACCCAATAACCGGAAGTAGGCCATCCTATCATTTGATCACTTTCATATAGACCTGGAGAAACTTCAGTAACGTTATAAATAGCAGGACCACTTGTATAATTAATAGTATAAGATCCAGCCAAATTAGAAGCACAGTTTACAACTAAAGAATAATCACCCATTGATGAGTTAAAGTAGTAAACACTTCCATCAGTTTTATAAATTTTAGTTTTAAAGTTTAAAACATCACCAATTCTTAAATCAGTAGCTGCAACTCCAGTTCCGGCTAATAGTTCATCTAATGAAGCAACCTCTAGGTTGTAAGGTAAAGAAGTACTCTCTCCTAAAGAAATTTCTTCTCCACCGTTATAAGACTTTACGATTTCTATTTTTTGTAAGCTTGTAATAGAACCGGCAGTTTGATTAACTGTCATATTCAAATATGCATTAGTAACAGTTACTTCAGCATCTCCTAAATCAACACCAGGTGCTGGGTTTCCTAAAATAGAACTATTAGAAGTAGCAGAGACATTTACTAAAAGTCCAGCTTCATCTTTTATTTCAGCTACAGTATCAGCGTCTGTTCCACAAGAAGCAAATGCAACCACGGTTACAATTGCTAATAATATTTTTCTTAAATTTTTCATTTTTTCTTTTTTTTTAATTTTGCCACCAAAGTGGTGTAGTTAAATTATCTGTCCCTTGTTTTGCAACAGCTGCTGTATAATTTGCATTATTAAGCGACTGTTGTGATAACGGGTAATTATATCTAGATGGAATACTAGTTTCAACCGCATCAATAGCTAAAGGCAATGTAGGTACACCTGTACGTCTATATTCTGCCCAAGCTTCATAACCTTGCATGTATAAGGCTACCCATAATTGTTCTCCAATTTGAGTTAAACCTGTAGCACCTGGAGCATAATTAATTGAAGGAGCACCACTTACACCATTGTCGGCTACAGATGCAGCAATACCCATGTTAAAGTAATCAGTAGCTGTACCAGTTGAAATATATCCTCTTTCTGCAGCTTCAGCCATTAATAAGCTTAAATGTGCATAGGTCATAAAATAATAAGGTTGCTCAGCTTCTAAATATTTTTCTCCAATTAGTGAAACATTATTAGAATCTCCATAGAAAGAGTCTCCAATAGCTCTAATACCAGCAGGTTTACCAACATAACCACCGCCAGAACCGTTACCACCAACTTCTTGAGCGTAAACAGGTAATCTTGGGTCATTAGAATTAATCATGTAGTTTACAAGTTCTTCTCCTAAGCACCATTCTGTATCACGACCACCATCAACAAGTGTTTCATAAAAAGGATTCGCATTTGGAGCAGCTGAAAGATAAACTAATTGAGCTTGATCAGCATTACTAGAAAATAAATTTCCAGAAGTGGCTAAAGCTTGTAATTGAGCATTAGCATTATAACCACCAGATGCAGCACGCATCAATATTTTAAATTTAAGAGATGCTGCGTATTTTTTCCATTTAGTCCAATCTCCACCGTACATTAAATCTTGGCTTGAATCAATCGATCCCGTTCCGTTCAATAATGTCATAGCTTGATCTAACATAGATAAAAGTGCTGGATAAACAACTGTTTCACTATCATCATAAATTGGTGTAATATTTCCAGCATCACCTAAAAGTGCTTCAGACATAGGAATATCTCCATAAATATCTGTTAATAACTGGAATGCGTTAACTTTTAATACTAAAGCTACACCTTCTAAATTACTGTTCCCTTGATCATTGGCTAATTGCTGCATAATAGATGCATCCTTAGCTACAACGGTATATAAATTCTGCCATACACCATCAATAGTTGTTTGTCTAGGAATATATAATTCGTTGGTATTGTAAACAGGTTTTCCTAGGTGTTGTACCCAGCAAGAACCAGTTTCTCCACCGTTAAATGCACTTCCAGCGGTATTACCAGTACCTCTAATAACGCCTGCAAGTAATAATTCAGCAGGAACCGCACTTGGATCATTTGGATTTGAATTGACTTCTTCAAAACCGCTATCGCAACCAGTAAACATAAAAACTGGGCTGATAGCTAAAAGTAATATTAAATATTTAAGTTTTTTCATTTTCATTTTTTTTTAGAATTTAACATTTAAGCTAAAACCAAGACTTCTGGTTGGAGGAATTTGAGCGTATTCAAGACCTTGTTGACCTGTTGCACTACTAAAAGCAGATTCTGGATCAATATGTGGCACTTTTCTGTAAAGAATAGCTAGATTTCTCGCAGTAAGTCCAAGCGAAATTTGATCTACAGCTATGTTTGTAAATAATTTAGCTGGAAGTGTATACGTTAATGATAGTTCTCTCCATTTTACAAAAGAGGCATCATAAACTGAAGATTCAGCGATGTTTTGAGAATAAGTAGAACCAAAATGAGTTTGAGCTGGAACAACAACGTTGTTTTCAACATATCCACCGTTACCGTCAGACATTACACCTACACCAATAACACCAGTTTCTCTTCCGGCCATAGTTTCTTCAAGAACACCTGCTAATTTACCCCAAGAGTTTGTTTGAGAATAAATATCACCACCTTGCTTAACATCAAATAATGTGGTCATTCTAAGGTTTTTGTATGACATGTTAATTCCTAAACCACCGGTCCAATCAGCATTAATATTACCTAATACTTTGTTAGTTGGGTCTATTTGAGCAATACCGTTAACATATATAATGTCTCCAGCATCAGTTCTTGAAAACGCAGGGCCATATAATGCACCTACTGCTTCACCTTCTTGTGCTATAACATCAACATTCCATAATCCACCTAATACTACACGTCCATTGTTAGTTGTTGGATCATCATCAATGTTTTGAGCTTCACCAACGTTTTTAGCAAAGTTAACATTGAATCCTAAATTAAATCCATCATCATTTTTGATAACATCTGCACCAATAGTTAACTCAATACCTTTGTTTGTAATATCGGCAACGTTGTCCCAATAAGCAGTATTACCTGAAGATGGGTCAATATCTTTTGCCATAATAACATCTGTAGTTTCCTTGTTATAGTATGTGAAGTCTAAACGAAGTCTACTTTTCAATAAACGAGCTTCAAATCCAACTTCTTTTTCTACAGTATCCTCATTTTTGATATTTGGATTCCATAAAGTACTTGGAAAAAATGCAACTGGTGTAGTTCCCCATGGTTCACCTGAAAATGAAAAACTAGGTTCGATACTATAAGGAGCTAATGGTCCTGCACTACCAGTTTTAGACCAACCACCTCTTACTTTTAAATATGAAACTACATCATTTGACATGTTGAACATATCACTAAGAATAGCACTTCCTGTTACACTTGGGTAAAAGAAGCTGTTGTTTTGTAATGGTAAAACAGAAGCCCAGTCATTTCTTCCTGTAACATCTAAGAATAAAAAGTCTTTATAAGAGATACCCATAAAACCGAATACACTATTGATTTTTCTATCTTGTTGTTCTTGGAATAATTCAGGAGTTACACCATCTCTAGTGTTAGAAATATTGAATAATCCTGGAATTTGTAATTCAGGAGCAACCATTTGCAATCTATGGTAATCGTTAACCATGTTGTTACCACCAATGTTAGCATTAAACTTAACATCCTCACCGATATTAGTGTTAAAACTTAAAATAGCTTGAGAGTTTATTTCGTATCTAGTACGTTGAAATTCTTCATAACGACCTCTAACATCTTGATATGTACCAAAAGCACGCTTTTTTGTGTCTAATGAATTGAAGTAATCAATACCAGTTTGAGCACTAAAAGAAAGTTTATCACTTATTTGATAATTAACAGAGAAATTTCCTAACAATCTATTTCTATCAAAACTATTAGTGTTCGTGTCTAATGACCAATATGGGTTGTTGTTGTAAGCTAAATTCCAGTTTATTGGAGTGGCAACATCAGCACCAGCAGCAAATCCTGTTGGAAGGTTTTTCCAATCTCTTAAAGCATTCCAATCAACATTACGTCCAGACCATACTATCTGTCCTAATTGGTTGTTTGCGTCTCCATAACCAACAGCAGGTAAGTTATCACTATGTGTTTTAATATAGTTAGCACTTAAGCCTACAGACCATTTATCAGATAAATTTAAATTTACCTTTCCACTAAAATTATACTTTTTTAAATCTGTATTATAAAGAATACCTTTTTGATCCGTTAAACCAATTGAAATTCTTCCATCATAATCTTCATTTCCTTTAGAAAATGAAAGGTTATTATTAGTTGTAAGTCCAGTTTCAAAAAAGTTTTTAATGTTATCTGGTTGAGATACCCATGGTAATGCTTCTCCGTTTTCAGAGTTCCATTGTATGAATTCTAAGCCAGCATCTAATGCAGGACCCCAACTTTCATCAACACCACCGTCTCCAGTAACACCATCAGTAAATTCAAAATAGGTAGAGCTTGGCCCTTGACCATAAGAATTTTGGTAATCAGGTAATACATAGGCATTTTCAATACTTACGCTTGAAGAAAATTCAATACCTAAGTTGTTATTGTTTTTACCAGATTTTGTAGTAACTACAATTACACCATTTGCACCACGCATTCCATATAAAGAAGTTGCAGCACCACCTTTTAATACATTCAGCGAAGCAATATCATCCTGATTTAAATCGGCTAAACCATTTGGTGTACTATTACCACCAGAATTTGTGGAATCACCATAAGACGTGTTATCCATTACAACACCATCAACTACTACTAAAGGTTGAGCATCTCCACTAATAGAAGAAATACCTCTAATTACTATTCTACTTTCAGCACCAACGGCACCAGAAGCACTAGTAACACTTACCCCAGCAATTTTACCACTTAAAGAGTTTACAATGTTGGCATCTCTAACAGTTGTGATATCCTCAGAGGATACACTTTGAGTAGAATAACCTAAAGCTTTTTCTTCTCTTTTGATACCTAACGCAGTAACAACCACTTCTTCTAATGCTTCTGCATCTTCTTGCATAGTAACATTAATAGAGTTGGATGCACCTACTTTAACTTCTTTGGTTGTATAACCAACAAAACTGAATATAAGGGTACTCCCTTGATTCGTGTTTATTGAATATTTTCCATCGAAATCTGAAGATGTACCTGATGAAGTACCTTTTACTAAGACTGTTGCTCCAGGTAACGGTAAACCAGAACCATCTGATACTATACCTGAAATTGTCTTTTCTTGTGCAAACGATAGCTGCACAACAAACGCTAGTAATAGCGTTAGAATTCCACTAAACTTTGTTTTCATTTTATAATTATTTGAATTAGTCAATGCCAAAAATCATAAAATAAAGTTAATAAAACAATAAATAATGGTTAAAATTTGATAAAAAGCTCGAATTTTTAAGAAAATGATAATTTGAAGCTAGAATTTAGAGGTCAAACTGAGGTGTATTTTAGAATTTGATAGTTTAAATGGTGTATTCTCATTTTTGCCATTTGCATAGTTGAATCGTAAAAGCCCAGATTTTGTAAGAATTGCAAACCCAAAACCGTATCCAAATAGTTTTTCTTTAGTGTTGATAGTTTTGTTTTCAAAATAGCCAGCGTCAAAAATGCTGTGGATATAAATGGAGTTGTTTAATTTTAGTCTGTATTCTGAATTTAAAACGCCATAAAGTGAGGCGAAAATGCTATTTTCTTCAAAACCTCTTATGGAATTGATGCCACCAAATCTTAAAAGTTCATTTTCGAAATATGAATCTGAAATTAAATTAGAACCAGTAGCTCTTATGTAAATATTGTTTTTTGGGTTTAATTCGAACATATTCGATGCTTCTAAAGTAAATTGTGATTGACTAATTTTTTCAAAAGTGGTTTTTCTTTGGCCAAAACCAGTTTCAAAGTAATATTCAGTTTTAAGTGGAAAAAGTAAGTTATTTGATTGGAGTTTTAAAAATTGAAATGCAATGGTGTAATGTTGGGTTTTGTAATCGGAAATTAAAGAACTACTAGGCTCATTAAGTAGATTGTTAGACTCGGTGGAAACAATCCCTGCAAAGATTTTATTTTTTGAATTTATTTGATAATGTAATTTGGCTGATTGATTAACAGTTGTAAACGAGGTATCTTTTTTAAATATTCTTAGTAGTAGATCGGCGCCAATAGGGGTTTTAAATAAATAAGGTAATGAAATATTAGTTTCAAACGTTTTTTGATCGTTTTCATCACTCTTGTATAAAAGTCTAAATGATTCTCCAAAGTTTAAATTATTGGTCAGATTAAGGTTAAGGTAGCCGTCAAATTCTAATTTGTTGGTTTCATCATTCGTTCCAAACCCTAAATAGCCATCAAAATTGTTACTTCTAGCTTTTTCAAGATATAGATATAAGGTTGTAGAGTCTTTTGAGAATAAAACTTCAGGCGATTTAAGCTCATTTGCAAAGTTTAAATTTTTTAATTGTTCTGTTTTATTCTGAATGGTGTTTAAATTAAAAACTTGCTTTGGTTTAATTTTTAGAAAGTGTTTTAAGTATGAACGTGGAAATTTTTCATAGCCTTTAATAATGATGTTATCAATAGTTCTTTTTTGTTTTGTATTATCGGTAATTAAATGAGCTTCTATATTTATTGAATCTTTTATTTTTAGGTCTGACAATTTTAATTTAGAAAATGGGAATCCTTTTTTTGCTATTCCAGTATTGATAATATGAAGTGCGTTTTCAACTTCGGTAAAATTTAAAATAAAATAATCATCAAATACTTCTTTAGAGATGGACTTTAAAATAGCTAAATCTACTTCGGTTTGATTGTAGTATATATATAAGGACTTGAATTTGTTTTTTAGCTGAATTTCGTAATAGTAAGTGGAATCGTTTATTTTTTTTAAAGCTTCAGGTTTATTTTCAATATATCCCAAGCGGAAAAGTGTGTTTTGAAAAGATTCTGCTTCATATTTTATTGATAAAAAATCTTTATGACTTTTAAAATACCCAATGGAATCTATAATAGTTGTTTCTATATCAATTTTACTATCGATTCTTAATGTCAAATTTTGACAAAACCCTTTCGATGAAAAAAGCACATATATAATAAGGAGTATAAAGGAAGTTTTTTGCACGTTTATAACTACTTTTTTTTCTGTAAATCTAACGGAAAATCCAAGCTTATAATATAGAGAATTATATTATTTTTGAAAACTATTAAAAATTAACCAATTAGGGTTTGAAATATTCATTTTAATTTCTACCTTTGCAGCCCTCTTAAAAGAGGATAATAAAATTTATATATAATATATATGCCAACAATTTCGCAATTAGTAAGAAAAGGAAGAGCCAAAATAACCAAGAAGAGTAAATCGGCTGCTTTAGATTCTTGTCCGCAAAGACGTGGTGTGTGTACTCGTGTTTACACGACGACTCCTAAAAAACCTAACTCAGCAATGCGTAAGGTAGCAAGGGTTCGTTTAACAAACGGTAACGAGGTTAATGCATACATTGGTGGAGAAGGACATAATCTACAAGAGCACTCGATAGTATTGGTTAGAGGTGGAAGGGTAAAAGATTTGCCAGGAGTTAGATATCACATCGTTCGTGGTGCCTTAGACACAGCAGGTGTTGCAGGTAGAACACAACGTAGATCTAAGTATGGTGCAAAACGCCCTAAGAAGTAATTAAACTTTAAGAAGAAGACATGAGAAAAAGAGCAGCAAAAAAGAGACCGCTTTTACCGGATCCACGTTTTAACGACCAGTTAGTAACTCGTTTCGTTAACATGATGATGTGGGATGGAAAGAAATCGGTAGCTTTTAAAGTATTTTACGATGCAATTGACATTGTAGACTCAAAAAAAACTGACGAAGAAAAAACAGCTTTAGAAATCTGGAAAGATGCTTTATCAAATGTGATGCCTCACGTAGAAGTACGTAGTCGTCGAGTTGGTGGTGCAACATTCCAAATTCCAATGCAAATTCGTCCAGACCGTAAAGTTTCGACAGCAATGAAATGGCTAATTAGCTATTCACGTAAAAGAAACGAAAAATCTATGGCATTACGTTTAGCTTCAGAGGTTTTAGCAGCAGCTAAAGAAGAAGGAGCGGCTGTTAAGAAAAGAGTAGATACTCACAAGATGGCAGAAGCAAACAAAGCATTCTCTCACTTTAGATTTTAATAGGAAATGGCAAGAGATTTAAAATTAACAAGAAATATTGGTATTGCTGCACATATTGATGCAGGAAAAACCACTACTACAGAGCGTATTCTTTATTATACAGGAGTTTCTCATAAAATTGGAGAAGTACATGATGGTGCTGCAACAATGGACTGGATGGAGCAAGAGCAAGAAAGAGGTATTACAATTACGTCTGCTGCTACAACTTGTGAATGGGTGTTTCCAAGATTAAATGGAGAACCAACAGATGATTCTAAAG
>NZ_JBATHX010000153.1:0-25182 GCF_049667265.1 Algibacter sp.
CAGCCGATATTTTTAATGGAAATTATAAAAAAGCCCTTAATGCTGCATTAAGTATTGAGGTGTTTCATAATTTTTCATTGGTGCATGATGATATTATGGATGATGCACCTTTACGACGTGGCGAGCAAACGGTTCATGAAAAATGGGATATAAATACCGGAATTTTATCTGGAGATGCCATGTTGATTATGGCGTATCAACTTTTCGAAAATTATGAAGCAGATATCTTTCAAGCTTTGGCAAAGTTATTTAGCAAAACGGCATTAGAAGTTTGTGAAGGCCAGCAATATGATGTCGATTTTGAAACCAGAAATGATGTTACTATTCCTGAATATTTAAAAATGATTGAGTACAAAACTGCTGTTTTAGTTGGTGCAGCCATGAAAATGGGAGCCATTGTTGCTCATGCTTCTGATGAAGATCAACATCATATTTATGAATTTGGCCGTCACTTAGGCATTGCATTCCAGTTACAAGATGATTACTTGGATGCTTTTGGTGATCCGAAAACCTTTGGAAAGCAGGTTGGTGGTGATATTATTGAGAATAAAAAAACGTATTTGTATTTGAAAGCTTTAGAATTTTCAAATGAAAACGACCGTGTTGAATTGAGTCAATTATTTGCTTCAGACCCTGAAGATGTAGCAACAAAAATTCAATTAGCTAAAGCGTATTTTGTTTCAACAGGTTCGGCCGAAGCCACAAAACAAGCCATTCAAGAATATACAGAACAAGCTTTTTCTTTGTTAGAAAAATTAAATATTTCTGATGATAAAAAGGCACTTTTAAAAGCTTTCGGGAATAATTTAATGAATAGAACTGTTTAATAATTAAATTTTTTTATTTCCGTGATGGCGGAAATCTATTTTATGAAATTGCCAAAAACTTTTGAGAGTTTAATTGAGGAAGCCAACCAATTAGATTTGTATAAACAACTTATTCTTCAGCTTAATAAAGATTTTCTATTGGCTAATATTGATTTAGATTTTCATGAGGAAGTCTTGCCGTCAAGTTTAAAACTTTTGCTTCATGATACGGTTTACAGGCTGATTCAAGAAAAATTTACCGACTATTTAAACTTGCTTTATATTATTGACGTTTCAGAAAAACAAGTAAAAGCTTTAAACGGTGATGATACTTTAAAACTTTCCGAAGAAGTTACTTTTTTAATTTTAAAACGCGAGTGGCAAAAAGTTTGGTTTAGAAATAAGTATTAGTAATTTAATTAAGATAATATTGTCTTAATTAAATTATTGTTTACATTTGTATTAAATTATAGCATTTATATGTTTTCAAAAGCTTGTGAATATGGTATTAAAGCAGCAATTTTTATTGCTACAAAAAGCTTTGAAGGCAAGCGAGTAAGCCCTAAAGAGATTGCTAATGAAATAAACTCGCCTCAAGCTTTTACAGCTAAAATTTTACAAGCATTAGTTAAACATAATGTTGTTAATTCTGTAAAAGGTGCTTATGGGGGTTTTGAGATTGATAAAAATGACATTAATAGAATAAAGTTATTTCAAATTGTAAATGCTATTGATGGAGATAGTATTTATAATGGTTGTGGTTTAGGTCTAGAAACATGTGATGAAAATCACCCTTGTCCTGTACACGATAAATTTAAAAGTGTCAGAGAAGAGTTGAAATATATGTTAGAAAACACGAGTTTAGAAGAATTGGCACTTAATATAAAATCGGGTGCTTCGTTTTTAAAGGTTTAAAAAAATTTGAATATAAATAGGATAAAATTATCCGAAATAAATAATTAATCATGGAAACATTACAAAAAGAATCAGAAAAACAAATAGGGCAATTTGTAGCCGAAGATTATAGAACAGCAGCAGTTTTTTCGAAATATAAAATAGATTTTTGCTGCAACGGAAATAGAACCATCAATGAGGCTTGTGAAAAAAAAGGAATTGATAGTAATGTTTTATTAAACGAGCTACATAATATTTTAAATGCCAATGGAGAACAATCAATAGATTATAAATCCTGGCCCCTTGATTTATTAATCGATTATATTGAAAAGAAACACCACCGTTATGTAGAAGAAAAAATTCCTGTTTTACGTCAGTTTTTAAATAAATTGTGTAGCGTTCATGGAGAGCGTCATCCGGAATTATTCAAAATAAATGAACTGTTTACAGCATCAGCAGGCGAGTTGGCAGCACACATGAAAAAAGAGGAGTTAATATTATTTCCTTTTGTTAAAAAAATGGTGAATGCTAAATTAGGGGAAGGTGCCGTACAATCTCCACAATTTGGAACGGTTGAAAATCCAATTGCCATGATGATGCAAGAACACGATAACGAAGGCGAACGTTTCAGACAAATTGCAGAACTAACAGATAATTATAACCCTCCAGCAGATGCATGTAATACTTACAAAGTAACATTTGCTATGTTAGAAGAATTTGAAAAAGATTTACACTTACACATACATTTAGAAAATAACATCCTATTCCCTAAGGCCATAAAATTAGAGCAACAATTTAGTTAATAGCATCTCTAGTTTTATATATTTAAATTCCGGAAAGGGTGACTTTTCTGGAATTTTTTAATTAAAAATCTTTTCGTTTTGATTTGAAAACTATTCTCCAAACAGGTAAAATAACCCAAACGGTTAACATTATAAAAGATATAATAAGTCCAAAACTAGTTCCGAAAAATTGTTTAAAAATAGCGCCTGTATAACCTAAAAGCGCAGAAATATCAAGCTTTAATAGAATAAGGGTTCGAGATAAATCTATTGGGTTTAGCATGGTGCCGATAAGCGATAATTTATCCAATGGGTAATCTTCAAACATAACCAACGTCATTAGAAAAACACCGTCGTAAATAATTGCCAGAAATAGCCATAGTAGAATAGCATAGCCAAAACCTTTTATTCTATTTTCGTTTGATAGCGCAATATTAAAAGCTAAAGCCGTAAAAATTAAAGTTAAAAATGTTCCGGTAATTATTAATAATGAAAAATCCCAAATAGCGCTACTTTCAAATAAACCATAAAACACAAACGGAATCCCTAATCCTAAAATTAAACTCATTGAAAGTGATAAGGCAACACCTAAATATTGACCTAAAAAAATGGACGAGCGTTTTAATGGTTGTGCCAATAACAATTCTGTAAATTCTTTCGAATTGTAGTAGTACATCACACCAAAAATAGTTCCAATTAAAGGCACTAGAACTATGATAACATTCATTAATGTTATAACCGCTTTTGAAAGGTCGTTGTTTAAAAACAACAATACGATACCGAGCAATAAGTAGAAGCCAAAGTATACGTAACTCCAGCGACTTCGCATTAAATCGTAAAAACTATATTTTAATATTTTAAGCATGGTTTTCAGTAAGTATTGATGCTATAGCATGTTCGAAATCTGGCTGACTTGTTTTTGATTTTAATTCTGAAATGGTACCTTTAAAGTAAATTTGCCCTTCTAAAATAAATACTATTTCATCTGAAATTTCTTCAACAAAACTCATTATGTGCGAGGTGATTAATATGGTTTTTCCTTTATTTTTTTCAGCTTGAATTAAATCTTTTAATCTTAATAATGAAATTGGATCTAAACCTGAAGTTGGCTCATCAAGAATAATTAACGGACTATCAAACATAAAGGTTAAAACAATATTCACTTTTTGTTTTGTTCCACCTGAAAGGTTTCCTAGTTTTTTATCTAAAAAGGGCTGCAATTTAAAAAGCTCTATTAAACGTAAATCTTCGTTGGTTTGACCTCTTAAATCCTTAATCATTTTAATGAGTTCTTCCACTCTTAAATTACTAGGGAAGTTGGCTATTTGTGGTAAATAATCAATTTGATGTCGGTATTCTGAATTGTCTTTTATTGATTTTCCAAGAACAGAAATTTCACCTTTATTAGGTATTACCATTCCTAAAATAGATTTAATTAAGGTTGTTTTTCCTGAACCATTTGGACCAAGTACAGCGAAAATACCGCCTTCCTTTATTGATAAATTCAAACCACTTAACACTTGATTTTTACCAAATTTTTTATGTAGATTATGAATACTTACCATATTATTTTCTTTGTTACTGGATTATTGTCTAATAAATTATCTGGCGTAAAAACTGGTGATACTTTTTCTGAAAAATCAATAATATCTATAAACAAACTACGCAACAAAATGATGGTTTCTGGTGTCCGGTTCACAATGTATGAAAATAGTTTTACAGGTCTGTAAGGGATATCTCCAATGCCATTTTTATCTAAATCGTAACCTGTATAATTGCTCCAGTAATTTCTATCAAATTCATTGTCGTTAACATGGCTATTGTAAGCTATATCAAAAGAATTATACAGGAAATTGTTTTCGATAAACTTATTGGTATAACAGGCACCTTTTACTTTAATGGCCCACCCATTATTTGAAAATGTATTATGCTTATAGTTAATACGGTTAGAGCCTTCAATATTAATACCTATAGTGTTATTTTCAAATATATTGCCCTCGATTTCGGCATCGTTTATTTCTTTCAGTAACATGCCATAAGAAGCGGTTCCCCAGTTTTCTTTAAAAATATTGTTGTACATTTTTATTCGTTTGGAAAACATGACCGCAACACCAGCTCCATTATTTTCAAACGTGTTATCTTGATAGGTGTCGTCATTTGAGAACATAAAATGCAATCCATAACGAACATTTAGTGTGCTAACGTTATTTTTTATTAAGCAATCATCAGAAAACTCTAAATAAATACCATCACGCACATGTTGAACAAAGTTGTGTTCAATCTGTATATTTTTACTATACCAAAGTTGAATCCCATTGCCTGAGTTGTATTCCTCAACAGCATCTCCTATAATTTTATTATGAAACACTTTACCGTTACTTGATTTTTCAATATAAATCCCAAAAAATAATTTTTCTAATACTAAATTTTGAATGACAAAGTTCTTACTTCGTCTGACTCTAATAGCAGCATAGTCTTCCGTGTAACTTGTGCCCACATTAATAATGAATAACCCGTCAACGGTTACATTATCTGAAGTGACAGTAATAATTTCACCTTTTAATTCGCCATCAATTACTGGGTAATTTTCACCAATAATAGTTAGTGGTTTATCAACAATGATATTATGCTCTTTGTAAGTGCCTTTTTTTACAATTATAGTATCATAATCTTTGGTTTGCGAAATGGCTTTTTTTAATGAAGAAAAAGAACATGTTTCGCATACTACAATTTTTTGAGCAATAGTAACATTAGCCATTAAAATGACTGATAGAAAAACCAATATCTTTTTCATGAATTAGTCTTTAAATTTTACTAGTAAGGTATCCCAGGTGTATAAATTACCTCCTTTGTCGGCTTGAAACTTTTCTGCATCTGCTTTATTTTTAAATGCTGATAAAAATGCGCCCATTGGACTCGGAATATTTTTACTAATTAAAAACGTTGCTTTTGTAGCATCAATAAGCACTTCAGGTTCAGTATAATTGTTTGATAAATATAGTGCTATTTCATTTTGGTCAAAATCATTTAAGAAATTAACCATGCATTCTGAAGCGTCAAATTTATATACTTTACCTTTTTTAGTTACTATTTCGGCTGCATGAACTTTATCTACAATAGTCATTTTACAAAAATGACAACCATCACTTCCGTAATCTATAGGTTTTGGGGATACATTACATCCAGAAAATAAAAGCAATAATGCAATAAAGGAATAGTGTTTTAGTGTTTTCATTTTTTTAGTGTTTTTAACTTAAAGTTCCAATACTACGTTGTTTTTAAGCTTGCTTTTCGGCCTAACCAAAAAGCAACAAGAGTTAAAGACATTCCTACAAACATAAGATATCCTCCTGTATGTGGTAAAGAAGTAACATCAAAATTTAATAGTTTTTGAAAACCAAATAATGGCGGTTTGTAAGACATTGGTGTGCCATCTGGATTCGTTACTTTTATAATAGCATGGGGGTCTAAATTACTCCCATAATCAATTAGCCAGTTGTTAAAATCATACATGCCTAATACACCTAATATAGACATAAAAATAAACCAACCAATAAAAAATTTGTAACTCACTTTATTAAAAAAGCCTAATAATCCAATAACTGCACCTAAAATAGCCATACCTAAAATAACCTTTGGGAATACTGAAAACTCCCACATTTCCTCAGGTTTTGGAATCGTTTTCATGCCTATATAATGATTTAAACCATCTATATTTTGTAAATCGAATTCTGTTACACCTTTAATACCATTAATATAGATATTCATGCCTAATGGTTCTGGATATTGCGGTGCCCCAAGCATGATGTTCCATAACGGAAACTTAAAAAGTCCTAATAATAGTAAGGAGCCTATTATCATTATAACGCCAGCCTTTTTCATCTTGTGAAATTTAATTGTTGATGTATTACTTGAAGTTTCTGCCTTAATAGGCTAAGTGTTTTAAAAAGAAAGGCGAGAGCGATAAAACTACTCTCGCCTTTGATAGGAAAATAAACACTAAAACAAAATTTCCCTAATTCTTTAAAAATAATTATTCAATATCTTCTCCCATTGACCATTTAATTGGTGTATTGCTACCTGCTGGAGAAACTCTAATATAACCTTGCATTTCTTGGTGCAATGCAGAACAGAAATCTGTACAATAGAATGGCCATACCCCAACTTTTGTTGGTTCCCATACTGAGGATTTTGTTTGTCCTGGCATAATTAATAACTCAGACGAATTTTGTCCTAATACTGCAAATCCATGAGGTACATCAAAATCTTGTTCTAAATTAGTAACATGAAAATATACTTTATCTCCAACCTTAACGCCTTCAATATTATCTGGTGAAAAGTGACTTCTAATAGTGGTCATATAAATATGAACTTCGTTTCCTTTTCTCACTACTTTAGTGTCGTCATCAGAAAAAGCAGCATAAGGATGCTTGTTGTCTTTTAGGTTGTAAAATTTTTGAGAACGTTCTTTTATAATATCTGCTCGCATTGCTGCTGCATAGTGAGGTTCGCCATGTGTTGGGAAATCTAAAAGTAATTCCATTTTATCTCCAGAAATATCATATAATTGTGCACTATGTTCCATTTCTGGACCAGTTGGCAAGTATCTGTCTTTTGTGATTTTATTCATCGCAAACATATATTTACCTTGAGGTTTACCTGAGTTTCCTCCAGGAATTGTTAAGTGACCAACTGAGTAATATGTTGGTTTTCTATCAATAACTTCCCAAGTTCCTAATTTCCATTTTACAACTTCAGAAGAGATAAAGAATGTTGTATATGCATTTCCTTGTCCATCAAACTCAGTATGTAAAGGTCCTAAGCCTGGTTGTTCAACAGAACCGGCTAAAACATCTTCAAATTTTAAGATTGGAATGCCATAAGCTTCACCATCAAACTTTTTACCTTCAATAGCAGCTAACATTTTTGTAAATGAATGTACTGTTAAATTAGCTGAAAGTTTACCATTACCAACAATGTACTCACCAGTTGGATCTACATCACAACCATGAGGTGATTTTGGAGTTGGTAAGAAAAATACAGCTCCAGGAACATCTACAGGGTTCACTACACGTACTTCTTTTTTCATTGTAGAAGTAGCAGTATGTGTGTGTTCATCATAAACATTATGTGCATAATCTGCTGGCATCATTTTTCCGCCACCGTTATTTACATATTCTTCAATTTTTTTCCAGTTTACAGCAGCAATAAAATCTTTATCATTTTGTGATGCATTAACCTCTAAAAGCGTGCTAGCTTCTTCAGTATTATAAGTAGTAAAGAAAACCAACCATGAGATTTTCCACGTCCAGGATGTGATAAATCATAATTGAAACCAGGCATAAGTACTTGGAATTTTATATCCATATTTCCAGTTTCTGGGGCTACACTAATAAAAGATAAAGCGCCTTGAAAATTGCCTTTGTATTCATTTATTGGCATATCACGTTGCGGAATTGGCACAGAAAAACGTGTTCCTGCGACTACATACTCTGTATTTTCTGTTACAAATGAAGAACTGTGATTCCCTGCACTATTTGGAACTTCAATAATCTCTGTGGTTTCAAAAGTTTTAAGATCAATTTTTGCAATTCTAGGTGTGTTATTTTCATTTATAAAAATAAAACGACCATCTATTTCACCAGCAGTTTGTGAAATGTCTGGATGGTGAGAATCTCCCCAAGGAATAAATCCATGAGATGTGTTTAACATTGGTTTTGTTTCTTCAGAATATCCATAACCAGAAGTTGGAAACTGTGAGAACACAGGAATTTCCTTAAACATTCTTCCAGATGGTAAACCATAAACCGTTAAGTTACCACTATAACCTCCAGATATGAAGGCATAAAACTCGTCATGTTCACCTGGAGCTACGTACACTTTTTCAGCTACATTACTCGCTAATGCACCAGATTTATTATTTGATTTGCTTGAATTGTTACAACTAGTAAATCCTATTAAGACTACCAAGGTTGCAATAACAGATTTTATTATATTTTTCATTTTTAAAAGGTTTAGTTAGTGTTTAAATTATTCGGTTGGTGGTAATAATACTTTGTCTATTACATGTACAATACCATTACTAGCGTTGACACTTCCTAGTATTTTTGCACCACCAATCATAGGTTCTCCATCAACAACTTCTACTTGTACATAACCATTATTGGCTTGTCCTAATTTTTTAAATTTCTTTAAAAAGTCTTTAGAATAGTTTCCAGGAGTTACATGGTACTTTAAAATATTTGCTAAAGCATCTTTGTTTTCTGGTTTTAATAAATTTTCAACAGTACCTTCTGGTAATGCTGCAAAAGCTTCGTTTGTTGGTGCAAACACCATTAATGGTCCTGCATTTACTAAAGCATTTTCTAATGAAGCTGCTTGAACTGCTGCTACTAAAGTTGTGTGGTCTTTAGAACCTATGGCAATACTTAATACAGTATTACCTCCTTCACCTTCAATAAAGGCTTGACCTGTTTTTTTAGTAGATTCATTATCAACTTGGGAAACTGTAGTGGTCGATGTTGCTTCTTTATTTTCGTTTTTACAGGCGCAGAAAATTAACGCCATTGCAAAAACAAAAACTAGTTTTTTGATTAGTTTCATAGTTGTTTATTTAAGGGTTCTAAAATATTCTAAAACTGCTCTAGCGTCTTCTTCAGAAAGGTTTTGATTAGCCATTGGAGAACCATTAAATTCTATTAATAATTCTTTTGCTAATGGATCTTCCTTAACCATTTGTTCTGGATTTAGAATCATGTTCATTACCCATTCTGGAGTACGTCTTTCTAAAATCCCTGTTGGTGCTGGACCAATAAATTTTTTGTCTGCTCTATGGCAAGCTGTACACATTTTTTTGTACACATCTGCACCATGAGTAGCCATTTTTTGATCTACTTCTGCAGCCAAAGTTATAGACGTGATTGGTCCAAGGCCTTTGTTGGTTAAATCTACTTTTTTAGAAGCAGGTGTTTTTTGGGCATCGGCCGTTGCTTTAGTTTCGGTTGTTTCCTTTTTGTCATAAGAAAAACCAGGCTTCTTTTTTTCTTCTTTTCCTCCACAACTAATTAAAAGGGTGATAAAGAGAACTGATAATAATTTTAGTGTTGTTTTCATGTTAATATATTTTATTAGACAAAATTATAATCTAAACTACTCACATTATATGATAAAAGTCATATTTAAGATAAAAATATCTTTTTTATATTTGTTAGGATTTATTTACTTTTTACCATGCTTTCAAATTCATCAAAATATGCCGTTAAAGCGGTTTTGTTTTTGGCTTTACATTCTAGTGAAGACCATAAAATTATGGTAAAAAATATTGCAAAACCCATAAATGTTCCGCTAGCGTATATTGCAAAATTACTTCAGGAACTATCTAAGCAAAACCTTATTTCTTCTACAAGAGGACCTAAAGGTGGGTTTTATTTAACTGCTGAAAATAAAAATCAGTCCGTTATAAATATTTTAAAAATTATTGATGGTGAAAACATACTTACTGGTTGCATGTTAAGTTTGGAAAAATGTAATGAGCTTAAACCTTGTCCGTTACATGCTATATTAAGTCCGTCAAGAAAGAAAATACTAAAAACCTTAAAAGATAAAACTATAAAAGAATTGGCATTGGATGTTGAAATGGGAAATTCTTTTTTGCCTTTATAAATTTAAAGCTGTTAAATTTTTTAAAGAAATATTAGAAATAAAACCTCACAAACGGTGCCCAAGGATCTGCGTAAATACTTTTTTCATTATCATATAAAACATCGTACCTAATCCCGAAAGTTACATTTCCACTTCGGTAACCAACGCCAAAATACAAAGCAGGAATCCAATAATTATCATCACTAATATTCAAATTAGTATTGTAGCGTCTATTCACATTAAGTTGCTCAAATTCTGTTGAAAGTTGTATGGCCCGTATAGGATTAAAAAGCCCAATTAAACTACCTCCTAAAATGGTAGATTTATAGGCGCTTTTTTGATTATTAAATGTTGCATTCAAACCAACACCAAGCGAAATTTTTTCGTTAAATTCATAAATACCACTAGGAGCAACTGTGGCACTAAAAAAACCATCACCAAAGTTTAAACCTAATCCTCCGCCAAAACGGACATGATTCCAAAAATCACTTTTAGCCTCTTGGGATTGGATGTTTTGAAAGCAAAAAGATAGAATAATTAAGATAAGGATATGTTTTTTATTATTTGAAAAAAATAAATTCATAAGAGTAAGAAATGATTAAAAAATTAACGAAATATTGAGCATATTCGTTAAAGGAATATTATTTGCCATAAATATAGCTAAAGAATCATCTAATTTTACTAAAAGTTGTATTTTTGGCAAATAACTTACTAAATCGATATAGTGTCATAAAGGTAATGGATAAATTTTCATTTTTAAACGCAGCACATACAGCATATTTTGCTGATTTATACGAACAATATCAACAAAGTCCAGATTCAGTCGAGCCAAGTTGGAGAGCCTTTTTTCAAGGTTACGATTTTGGTAGCGAAAATTATGGATTAGAAGGCGAAATTATTGAAGGTGTTTCAACTCAAATACCAGAACAACTACAGAAAGAATTTCAAGTTGTTAAACTTATTGATGGTTATAGAATGAGAGGGCATTTGTTTACTAAAACAAATCCGGTCCGCGAACGTCGTTCTTATTCACCAACATTAGAAATAGAAAATTTTGGACTTAGCACAAACGATTTAGACACCGTTTTTAATGCAGGAGAAATCTTAGGTATTGGTGTTAAAACGCTCCGTGAAATTATTGTCCATTTAGATAAAATATATTGTAGTTCTATTGGAATTGAATATATGTATTTAAGGAATCCAGAGGTGACTTCATGGTGGCAAGAACAATTAAATAAAAATGATAATCAGCCAAATTTTTCAGCTGAGACAAAAAAATATATTCTTTCAAAATTAAATCAAGCGGTTACATTCGAAAACTTTTTGCAGACTAAATATGTAGGTCAAAAGCGTTTTTCATTAGAAGGGGGAGAATCGTTAATACCAGCAATTAGTAATGTGCTTTTTTATGCCGTTGAAAAATATGGTGTAAAAGAATGTGTGTTAGGTATGGCTCACCGTGGTCGCTTAAGTACACTTGTTAATATATTTAGAAAACCAGTAAATGAGTTATTTAGCGAGTTTGATGGAAAAGATTTTGAAGATGAAGATATTGATGGCGATGTAAAATACCATTTAGGTTTAACCCTGGACAAAACTTACCAAAACGGTAAAAGTTTAAAAATGAATTTGGTGCCAAATCCATCTCATTTAGAAACGGTTGCACCAGTAGCTGAAGGCATTACACGAGCAAAAATAGATAGCGATTACGGAGGTGATGATTCTAAAATATTACCAATAATTGTGCATGGAGATGCAGCTATTGCAGGCCAAGGAATTGCCTATGAAGTGGCGCAAATGAGTCAATTGTCTGGATACAAAACAGGTGGCTCTGTACATATTGTTGTAAATAACCAAATAGGTTTTACAACTAATTATTTAGATGCACGATCTAGTACTTATTGTACCGATGTGGCAAAAGTAACATTATCACCAGTATTACACGTAAATGCTGATGATGCTGAAGCTGTTGTTCATGCCGTTGAAATGGCATTGGAATACAGAATGCGTTATAAAAAGGATGTGTATATTGATTTATTAGGCTATAGAAAATATGGACATAATGAAGGTGACGAGCCTAGGTTCACCCAACCAAAATTATATAAAGAGATTGCAAAACATGCAAATCCGTTTAAAATTTATGCTGATAAATTAATTGCCGAAAAAACAATTGATCAGGCATATGTTGATAAAATTACTTCTGATTTTAAAGACACTTTAGAAAGTGAATATACCAAATCTAAGAAAGCTAAATCATCAAAGGTTCGTGAGTTTATGCAGGAACGTTGGACTAGTTTTGAACGTCAAGGTTTAGATTCCATGCTAAAATCGGAAGACACTTCTTATGCCAAAGATAAATTAGAAAGTATTTCTAAGTTAGTTTCAACAGTACCAAAAGGAGTTAAATTTTTACGAAAAGCGGTAAGGATTTTAGATGGTAGAGCTAAAATGGTTTTTGAAACTGATACCCTAGATTGGGGTATGGCAGAAACATTAGCCTATGGAAGTTTACTTGAAGAAGGCTTTAATGTTCGTATTTCAGGTCAGGATGTAGAGCGTGGAACTTTTAGCCACCGTCATGCCATTTTACGCGATGAAATTTCAGAAGAACGTATTAATCTTTTAAATACCAATCCAGATAGTAAAGGGGAAATGTATATTTATAATTCCTTTTTATCTGAATATGGTGTGTTAGGTTTTGACTATGGTTACGCCATGGCCAATCCAAATACATTAACCATATGGGAAGCGCAGTTTGGAGATTTTAGTAATGGTGCTCAAATTATATTCGATCAATATTTATCGGCTGCGGAAGATAAATGGAAGTCGCAAAACGGCATTGTAGTTTTGTTACCTCATGGATATGAAGGTCAAGGTTCAGAACATTCATCTGCAAGAATTGAACGTTACTTACAATTATGTGGAAACGATAATATGATTGTTGCCGATTGTACTACACCAGCAAATATGTTCCATTTATTGCGTCGTCAAATGAAACGCAATTATAGAAAACCATTAATTGTTTTTACTCCTAAAAGTTTATTACGTCACCCAAAAGCGGTTTCTAGTATTAAAGAATTGTCTTCTGGGGCATTTGAAGAGGTTATTGACGATACTATAAACCCATCAAAGGTTAAAAAATTAGTATTCTGTACAGGTAAATTCTATTATGATTTATTAGCAGAAAGAGAAGAACTAAATAGTGAGGATGTTGCGTTAGTGAGAATTGAACAATTATTTCCTTTACATTTAGAAAAAATTCAAAGTGTTATTGATAAATATCCAAATGTTAAAAATTATGTTTGGGCACAAGAAGAACCAAAAAACATGGGCGCATGGAGTCATATGGCTCAACGTATGGAATTAGTAAAACTTGAAGTAGCTTCAAGACCATATAGTTCTGTTCCAGCACCAGGATCTAGTACCAGAGATAAACGAAGACAACGTCGCGTAATTGATGCGGTTTTTGGAAACTAAACAAATAAAAAAATACAATTAAAATTATAAAAAATGATTTTAGAAATGAAAGTGCCTTCTCCAGGCGAATCTATCACAGAAGTAGAAATAGCAACTTGGTTAGTAGAAGATGGTGATTATGTTGAAAAGGATCAAGCTATAGCTGAAGTTGATAGTGATAAAGCAACTTTAGAATTGCCAGCTGAAGCAAGTGGAATAATTACGCTTAAAGCAGAAGAAGGAGATGCTGTTGAAGTTGGAGCTGTTGTTTGTTTAATTGATACGAGCGCTGAAAAACCAGCAGGAGTTGATGCTCCAAAAGCTGAAGCAAAAGTTGAAGCGCCAAAAGCTGAAGCACCAAAAGCTCAAGCGGCTGAAACTAAAACCTATGCCACTGGCACTGCTAGTCCGGCTGCTAAAAAAGTGTTAGCTGAAAAAGGTATGGATGCCGCATCAGTTTCTGGAACCGGAAAAGATGGTAGAGTAACTAAAGATGATGCCGTAAATGCGGTGCCTTCAATGGGAACGCCAACAGGTGGTAGCCGTGGTACTTCAAGAAGTAAAATGTCGATGTTACGCAGAAAAGTAGCTGAACGTTTAGTTGAGGTAAAAAATACAACAGCTATGTTAACGACATTTAATGAAGTTGATATGTCGCCAATTTTTGCATTACGTTCTGAATATAAAGAAACCTTTAAAACGAAACATGGTGTTGGATTAGGATTTATGAGTTTCTTTACTCTAGCTGTAGTTAGGGCTTTAGAAATGTATCCTGCTGTTAACTCAATGATGGATGGAAAAGAAATGTTATCATATGATTTTTGTGATATTAGTATTGCTGTTTCTGGTCCAAAAGGATTAATGGTACCAGTAATTCGTAATGCTGAAAACTTAAGCTTTAGAGGTGTTGAATCTGAAGTAAAACGTTTAGCACTTAGAGCAAGAGATGGTCAAATTACCGTTGATGAAATGACAGGTGGTACATTTACAATTACTAATGGAGGAGTTTTTGGTAGTATGTTATCTACGCCAATTATTAACCCACCACAAAGTGGAATTTTAGGAATGCACAATATTGTTGAGCGCCCTGTAGCTATTGATGGGAAAGTTGAAATTCGTCCAATAATGTTCGTAGCTCTTTCTTACGATCATAGAATCATAGATGGTAAGGAAAGTGTCGGTTTCCTAGTTGCAGTTAAAGAAGCGCTTGAAAATCCTGTAGAATTATTAATGAATAATGATGTTAAAAAGGCTTTAGAGCTATAGTTTTAACAATTCACTATGATAAAAAGGGTGTCACATATTTTTATGTAACACCCTTTTTAGGTTTTGGGAATTTGGGTAATTAATTAACTAAAACACATAACTATATTTATTGAAATAACTATTACAATTAAAACGACTAATCCAACAATAAAATATTTGTTAAGAGTTTTATTTTCTTTTTCCATTTGGGCATTCAGCATTTTGGATAGGAATTAAAATTTTATTTTAATACTCTGCACCATTATAGTGCAGAGTATATAAAAAATTCTCTCTCTAAAAAGAATTAATTAATAGCCTTGTAAATATATTGCGTTTTTGAAAGAAAAAAAATACGCACATGTACGTATTTTTGAAGTATTTTTAATAAACTATAGGTCTGAAAATGCGAAAGCTCCAAATCATTACAATTTGGAGCTTTCAATAATTCTCCCTAAGAACTAATTAATAGCAATGTAAAGATAGGGTGTTTATTCATTATAAAAAATACGCACTTCTACGTATTTTACACTCAAACTAGAAATTTTTTATTTAAAGTTGCCCAAATGGAGAGTGAAGTTGGTTTATTATCTAAACTTAATTTATGAACAATATTACTGCGGTGTTTATCAACGGTTCTAACCGAAATGGATAATTCATCAGCAATATCTTGACTGGTGTTACTATCTGATATGAGTTTTACAATTTTTAATTCAGATTTTGTAAGTAATTTTAACGCTTCAGGTTTTTTATCAAAAGTACTAGCTTTTAAATATGTAGCTATTTCTTCACTAAAATAAGGTTTACCTATTTTCACCTGGCGTATGCAAGTTTCAATTTCTTCAACAGCAAATTCCTTTAAAATATAGCCATAAACTCCAAATTCTACTGCTTGATCATAAACTCCTTCCTCTTTGTCAAAAGTGATAAGAATTACTTTGGTTTTTAGGTTGTTTTTTTTGCAAGCTTCAGCAATTTCTAAACCTGTTTTAAATGGCATTCTTATGTCTAGAATAGCAATCTCTGGTTTTAGTTTAACTATCAGATTGTAAGCTGCATTTCCATCTTCCGCACTACCTATAATATTATAACCTTTAGAAGTTAAAAAATCTGTTAAACCACGTAACATTAGTGGGTGGTCATCAGCTATTACAATAGAGGTGTTCATTTAGTTTTAGAGAGGCTTAGTTAGCTATTATTTTATAACTTTAAATATAGGTATTTCTTTCCGTAATCTATAACTGCCTTTGCTTTTTTTAAAATATCGGCACCAATAATGCCGTCTACTGGTTTGGAGTTATGGCTAATAAGCGCCGTATTAACATGAGTTAAGTTAAATAAAACCAAAACAACTTTATCGTTTGTCCATTTGCCAATTGTAATTCTATTTTTTGTTGAGGTTTTAGTATCCATATCAACAGCTCCTGCACCAGCAGCCTTAATAAGCGAGTCTTTGGCTTTAAGATTAAAGGTTTCAATAGCTTCAAAACCAACACACGAACTAGATGCTCCAGTATCTAAAATAAATAAACCTTTCTTACCATTTATAGTTGCTTTAATTTCAAAATGATTGGTTTTGGTTAGATGTAATTTTATTTTGGTATAATCTTTTTGCTCTAGAAATTGTTTCAGAGTTTCCATAGTTATTAGTTTTAAACAAATATAATCCTATAAAAACGATTATTTTAGCACTATTGTTTAACTAAAATTATTGCCATTGATTATTACAGATACGCATACTCATTTATATAGTGAGGCTTTTGATGAAGATAGAAATGAAATGATTAATCGTTCAATCAATCAAGGTATATCAAGATTTTTTATTCCCGCAATTGATTCTACCTATACAGCATCAATGCTTCAACTTGAAAACGATTTTCCGAAAAATATTTTTTTAATGATGGGTTTACATCCAACACACGTTAAAGAAAATTATGAAGAAGAATTAAATCACGTTGAGGAAATGTTAATTAAAAGACCGTTTTTTGCGGTGGGTGAAATAGGAATTGATTTATATTGGGATAAGTCCACCTTAAATATTCAGAAAAAAGCGTTTAAACATCAAATACAATTGGCAAAAAAGTTTAAGTTACCCATTGTTATTCATTGTAGAGAGGCTTTTGATGAAATTTTTGAAGTTCTTGAAACTGAAAAAGGAGACGATTTATTTGGTATTTTTCATTGCTTTACTGGCACCTTAGAGCAAGCTCATAAAGCAATTTCATATAATATGAAGTTAGGGATAGGCGGCGTAGTAACCTTTAAAAACGGAAAAATAGATCAGTTTTTAAATCAATTAGATTTAAATCATCTTGTTTTAGAAACCGATTCACCATATTTAGCACCAGTTCCATATAGAGGTAAACGAAATGAAAGCGGATATATAATAAATGTTTTAGAAAAGCTTTCAGAAATTTACAATGTATCAAAGGAGAAAATTGCTGAAATAACTACACAAAATTCTAAAGACATTTTTAAAATTTAAACGATGGCTAAATCTAAAATAAAAATACTTCTTATTTATACAGGTGGAACCATAGGTATGGTTAAAGATTTTAAAACAGGTTCTTTAAAAACATTTAACTTTAAGAATCTTTTGGATAGAATTCCTGAATTGCAATTATTAGATTGTGATATTAATACCGTATCTTTTAAAAAACCAATAGATTCAAGTAATATGAATCCTAAATATTGGGTTCAAATTGCCGAGTTAATAGAAGTTAATTATGAAGCCTTTGATGGATTTGTAGTGCTTCATGGAAGTGATACTATGAGTTATTCGGCTTCAGCTTTAAGTTTTATGTTAGAGAATTTAGCAAAACCAGTTGTTTTTACAGGCTCACAATTACCAATTGGAGATTTGCGCACCGATGCCAAAGAAAACTTAATTACCTCCATTCAAGTGGCTTCAATGCAAAAAAATGGTCGTGCTGTAGTTAAAGAAGTATGCTTGTATTTTGAATACAAATTATATAGAGGTAATAGAACAACGAAACTTAATGCCGAGCATTTTCAAGCTTTTGCATCAATGAATTATCCGGATTTGGCAGAATCTGGAGTGCATTTAAAAATAAATAACGAATATTTATTTAAACCTAATCTTAGAAAAAAACTAAAGGTTAATAAAAATTTGACTGAAGATATAGCGCTCGTAAAATTATATCCTGGTATTTCTAGAACTATTTTAGAAAGTATTTTAAATGCTCCAACCTTAAAAGCCGTAATTATTGAAACTTATGGTGCTGGAAATTGTACAACTGAAAAATGGTTTATTAATCTTTTAAAACAAGCCATTTTAAAGGGCAAACACATTATAAACGTAACACAATGCTTAGGCGGAAGTGTTATGATGGGGCATTATGAAACGAGTAGTGAGTTAAAAAAAATAGGGGTTATATCAGGAAAAAGCATGACTACAGAGGCTGCAGTAGCTAAGTTAATGTATTTATTGGGTCAAAATATTTCTGCTAAGATGTTCAAAACCAAATATGAAGCGTCTTTAAGAGGAGAAATAGATTAAAAAGACGCCTAAAAGTTTTAGTCTTTAAAGTTTTTTTTGTTATTTGAACCCTGTAATTATTATATTGAAATAAAGAGAGGTGGCCGAGTGGTCGAAGGCGCACGCCTGGAAAGTGTGTATACCTCAAAAGGGTATCGAGGGTTCGAATCCCTTCCTCTCTGCTGATATTTTTGTTTTTTAATTACTTTTTTTTTATATCTTTAACACTTTAACTAATAAAATTAAGATCGATACCATGAAAAGATTATTTTCTATCCTTGCCTTAACCGTAATGGTGGCATTCGGAACTGCAAATGCAACTACAATTGCAAACACTAGTACAGTCGTAACATCTGTTACAAACATGACACAGGATGATGCTCCTGCTGAAGAGCTTTCATTTCATCAAGAATTAAAAAAGCGTTTTATAGAGGGAGGCCCAGAATTTATGGGAATTGTATTATTATGTTTAATTCTAGGTTTAGCAATTGCTATAGAAAGAATTATCTTTTTAAACTTATCTACTACAAACGTTAAAAAATTATCTCAAGATGTTGAAGATGCTTTATCTTCAGGTGGTGTTGAAGCTGCTAAAGAAGTATGTAGAAATACAAAAGGACCAATCGCATCTATTTACTATCAAGGTTTAGATAGAGTAGACGAGGGTCTTGAAGCTGCTGAAAAAGCCGTTGTTGCTTACGGAGGCGTTCAAATGGGACAATTAGAGAAAAACGTTTCTTGGATTTCTTTATTTATTGCATTAGCACCAATGCTTGGTTTCATGGGTACTGTAATTGGTATGATTCAAGCTTTCGATAAAATTGAAGCGGCAGGAGATATGCAACCTTCACTTGTTGCAGGTGGTATTAAAGTAGCACTTTTAACAACTGTATTTGGTTTAGTAGTAGCAATTATACTTCAAATTTTTTACAATTATATTATTGCTAAAATTGATAGCATAGTTAACAGTATGGAAGATGCTTCTATCACGTTAATGGATTTGTTAATCAGAAATAAAAAGTAATAGTTTAAATTTAAGAAATATGAACTTATATAAAATAATAAAATACTTAGCTTTCGCTCTCGGTATTATCGGTGTAATCTTTGTGCTGATGGTTATGGCAGGAGATGCAAGCGCTGCCGAAAGTATGGGTAGTAATGTACTATACATTACTTATACGGTTTTAGCATTAGCAATACTACTAGTTCTAGTTTATGTTGTTAAAGGCTTATTTTCAGGAGATATTAAAAAGACATTAATGACAGTTGGCCTTTTCTTGGCAATTATTGTTGTTTCTTTTGTGCTATCTTCAGGAACGGATTTAGATTTAACACCTTTTACGTCCAAGGGACTAGATATAACTGAATCAACCTCGAAATATGTTGGAGCAGGATTATATGCTTTTTACATTCTTGCTATTGTAGCAATTGGTTCAATGGTGTTTTCAGGAGCAAAAAATATATTTAAAAAATAAATTATGGCAAAAAGAGCAGCACCAGAAGTTAATGCGGGCTCAATGGCCGATATCGCGTTCTTATTATTGATTTTCTTCTTAGTAACAACAACTATTGAGACAGATTCGGGAATTAACCGAAAACTTCCACCAATGGAAGAGTCTGATGAGGATGTTATTATCAAGCAAAAAAACATTTTTACCGTATTATTAAATGGTAAAGATCAATTACTTGTTGAAGATGAATTGATGGAACTAAAGAATCTGCGAAAAAGCGCCAAAGAGTTTTTAGATAATGGAGGCGATAAATCTTGTAGTTATTGCAAAGGAAAGAAAGATCCATCGTCATCTGATAATCCAGATAAAGCCATTATTTCGCTAAAGAATGAACGAGAAACATCTTATAAACAATATATAGCTGTGCAGAATGAATTAGTTGCAGCATATAATGAATTAAGAGATGCCAGAGCTCAATCCCTTTACGGTAAATTATTTACTGAAATGGAAGCCGATTACAATAATGTAGATTGGCCAGGGAATAAGGAAAAGCTTAAAGAGAAGATAGATAAAATTAAAGTTGACTATCCTCAAAAGCTATCAGAAGTACAATAGATAAAATTTAACATTTATAATAAATATGTCTAAATTTAATAAGAAAAAAAGTGGCGATATGCCAGCGGTTAATACGGCATCCTTACCGGATATTGTTTTTATGCTATTATTTTTCTTTATGGTGGCCACAGTAATGAGGCAAAACACCTTAATGATTGATAATAATTTACCTTTCGCAGACCAGGTTGAAAAGTTAGATAAAAAGGATTTGGTAATGTATATATATGCAGGTAAACCAAGTTCCAATTATAAGCAATATGGTACTGAAGCAAAAATTCAATTAAACGATAAGTTTGCTGACGTTAATGAAATTGCTGCTTTTATTGCCGCCGAAAGAGCTTCAAAACGTGAAGAATTAATACCATTTTTAACTACTGCCTTAAAGGTAGATAGTGATGCCAATATGGGATTAATAGGTGATATTAAACAAGAACTACGTAAAGTTAATGCACTTAAAATAAACTATACTACCAAGAAAGGTAGTGTATTTGGTAGAGATTAATTTTACCTTCTTAATTTTATAAAAAAGGCGTTTTGATTTTTCAAAACGCCTTTTTATTTTTATACTTTTACCTTTATAATTAATCTGTAATGAAGTATTTGTTTATTGCTTTTTTCTTTCTTTGTAATGCACCTTTAATTTATGCTCAAGAAAGTGCAGTTAAAGAAGTTGATTCCCTTTATAGAGAAGATCAATTTTATGCAAGTGTAACTTATAATTTATTTGGTAAAAAGCCTAGTGGGATTAATCAAAGTGGTTTTTCTTTAGGATTTCATTTAGGTTTTATTAGGGATATCCCCCTTAATAAAAATAGAGATGTCGCTTTTGGAATTGGTTTAGGGTATTCTGCCAATTCCTTTAACCAAGATTTACTAATAAATAAAAATAATGCAAATGTATTTGAATATAGCATTATTGAAGACAATGGAACTTTTTCAAAAAATAAGTTTTCAACCCATATAATAGAAATTCCAATAGAATTTAGATGGCGAACATCTACGTCAACCAATTATAACTTTTGGCGTATTTATACAGGTTTTAAATTTGGTTATGTGTTTTCTAATTCATCAAAGTATAAAGGTGATTTAGGAAGCTTAAAGTATGCGAATAATAAAGAATTTAACGACTTTCAATACGGTTTGACCTTAAGCGCAGGTTATAATACTTGGAATGTTTTTTTATACTATGCTCTGAACCCAATTTTTTCGCAAGATGCGCAATTAAATGGTGAATATATCGACATGAATGCCATTAAAATAGGTTTGATATTTTATATATTATAGCCAATAGGTGACTAAAATTAATTGGGGAATAATGCCAATAAAAAGGCCTATTATTAATTCTACATATGAGTGAGCCTTTAAATGAAGTCTTGAGGTAGCAATGGCTCCCATTATAATAACCATTAAGGCGAGCGTTCCATTTATATTAATGCTAAAATGAATGCTAAGGGCAATAAAAAACATGGTGACGCCAGATATTGCTATCATGTGAATACTGGCTTTAAATTTCATTATCGCAAGCAGTAAACAGGCCATGTTAGATATGAGTATACCAACAAAAAAGAAATAAAGCTCAGCAGACTGAGAAGGCGTTAATATTCGTTGAAGTACGATGAGAACAACAATACCATTAAGAATTAATGGGTAAGTGCGTTCTTTAGTGGTTTCCAGATTTATGGAATTAACTAATCCAATTGTTTTCAATAAAAAGTATAGTAAAACAGGTAATAAAATGGTTAAAATAAAAAGTGAAATGACTTTTGCTTGTATAATTTCAATTGGAATGTAACGTGGCGATTTTGAAAAGTAGAAAAGAACGCCTAAAATCGGCATGATTAGGGGATGAAAAATATACGAGATACTTTTTAATAGTTTATCCATTATATTTTTTTACGTAAACGCGCTACAGGAATGTCAAGCTGTTCTCTATATTTGGCAACGGTTCGTCTTGCAATTGGATATCCTTTTTCCTTTAAAATGTTAGCTAAATTTTCGTCAGTTAAAGGTTTTTTCTTGTTTTCTTCTTCAATTACAGTTTCAAGTATTTTTTTGATTTCTCTTGTTGAAACATCTTCTCCTTGATCGTTCTTCATTGATTCAGAAAAGAATTCTTTTATCAATTTAGTCCCATACGGTGTGTCTACATATTTACTATTTGCAACCCTAGAAACTGTTGAAACATCCATGTGAATTTCATCAGCAATATCCTTAAGTATCATAGGTTTTAAATTTCTTTCATCACCGGATAAAAAGTATTCTTTTTGATAATGCATAATGGCGCTCATGGTTACAAATAAAGTTTGCTGACGTTGTTTTATCGCTTCAATAAACCATTTTGCTGCATCTAGTTTTTGCTTAATAAAAATGACTGCATCCTTTTGAGATTTAGATTTGTCTTTAGCATCTTTATAACCCTTTAGCATATTATTGTATTCTCTTGACACATGAAGTTCTGGTGCGTTTCTTCCGTTAAGGGTTAATTCTAGTTCACCATCAACAATTTTAATGGCAAAATCAGGAACTACGTGCTCTACAATTCTATTATTTCCAGCATAAGAACCACCAGGTTTTGGGTTTAGGTGCTCAATTTCTGTAATAGCATCTTTTAACTGGATTTCTGTAATATCAAATTTGCTAAGCAATTTTTTGTAATGCTTTTTTGTGAATTGATCAAAAGCATTATCAATGATATTTGTGGCTAATTCGGTATCAACTGTTTTATCTTTTCGGTGTAATTGAATACTTAAACACTCTTGTAGGTTTCTTGCTCCAACACCTGCTGGATCGAGTTGATGTACTATTTTTAAAACTTTACCTATTTTTTCTTCGGTAGTATAAACGCTTTGAGTGAAGGCTAAATCGTCCATAATATCACTTAATTCTCGCCTTATATAACCACTTTCATCAACGCTACCAACTAAAAATTCGGCAATATCACGTTCTTCATCCGAAAGTCTATAGGTATTCAGTTGGTTCACTAAATGTTGGGTGAATGATGTTCCGGCAGCATAGGGCATTGTTTTTTCTTCATCATCACTACTATAATTATTTGCATGCGTTCTGTAATCTGGAATTTCATCATCGCTCAAATACTCATCCACATTAATATCCTCAGTATTTATAGAATCGTTGTCCTCATAATCATCTGTGGTATTATCAAAATCAGAATCTAAATCATCCTTACTATCTTCTTTTCCACCTTCTAATGCTGGATTTTCTTCTAATTCCTGCTTTAACCGTTGTTCAAACGCTTGTGTAGGCAACTGTATCAATTTCATTAATTGAATTTGCTGCGGCGACAGTTTTTGCGATAATTTAAATTGTAAGTATTGTTTAAGCATGTGGTTTGTTCAGGTTGTTAATCAAAGATATAAAAAGGGTTTAGTATACCAAAGTCATACCAAGATTCACTTATTTAAGGTTTTTAGCTAAAATTCGGCATTTTGTGGTGTTCTAGGAAAAGGAATAACATCTCTAATGTTACTCATTCCCGTTGCAAACATTACTAAACGCTCAAACCCTAACCCGAATCCAGAGTGAACAGCAGTACCAAATTTACGCAAATCTAAATACCACCAAAGCTCTTCTTCAGGAATATTTACGGCAGCCATTCTTTCTTTTAAAACATCAAAGCGCTCCTCACGTTGGGCACCTCCAACTATTTCTCCAATTCCAGGAAAAAGGATATCCATGGCACGAACGGTTTTCCCATCATCATTCAAGCGCATGTAAAAAGCTTTAATATTTGCTGGATAATCAAACAAAATAACAGGACATTTAAAATGTTTTTCAACTAGAAAACGCTCATGTTCACTTTGTAAATCTGTTCCCCATTCATCAATTACATATTTAAATTTCTTTTTCTTGTTGGGTTTTGAGTTTCGTAAAATATCAATAGCTTCAGTATAACTAACGCGTTTAAAATGGTTATCAGTAACGAAATTTAATTTTTCAATTAAAGTCATATCACTTCGGTCTGCCTGAGGTTTTGTTTTTTCTTCATCTTGAAGGCGATTGTCTAAAAATTCTAAATCTTCACGATTATTTTCTAAAACATAAGTAATTACAGATTTCATAAAATCTTCAGCTAAGTCCATATTTCCGGCTAAATCCATAAAGGCTACTTCTGGCTCAATCATCCAGAATTCCGCTAAATGGCGCGAGGTATTAGAGTTCTCAGCTCTAAATGTAGGTCCGAACGTATAAACTTTTCCTAGGGACATAGCGTAGGTTTCAGCCTCTAATTGCCCTGAAACTGTTAAATTGGTTTCTTTTCCGAAGAAATCTTTTGAATAATCGATATCGCCTTCATCATTTAAAGGTGGATTTTTAGCATCAAGATTTGTAACCTTGAACATTTCGCCTGCACCTTCGGCATCGCTACCTGTTATAATCGGTGCGTGCATGTAATAAAACCCGTTTTCATTAAAATATTTATGTATGGCAAACGACAATGCAGATCGTAATCGCATAACAGCACTAAACGTACTTGTTCTAGTGCGTAAATGAGCATTTTCGCGTAGAAATTCAAAGGAATGTTTTTTTGGTTGAATTGGATAGGTTTCTGGGTCAGAATCTCCTAAAACCTTCAACTCATTTACTTTTATTTCAACTTTTTGCCCTTTTCCTTGGCTTTCAACAAGTTCTCCTTTAATATGGATGGCAGCACCGGTTGTTACTCTTTTTAAAAGTGCCTCGTCAAAATTTTCAAAATCAACCACACATTGAATATTATTTAGAGTAGAACCATCATTTAAAGCGATAAATCTATTGGCTCTAAAGGTTCTTACCCA
>NZ_JBATHX010000154.1:0-4898 GCF_049667265.1 Algibacter sp.
TTTTGGTTATCTTACCAATGATTTTATTTGGGATAGGTTGGGCGGCAATGATGGGTATTCCATATTCTATGGTGTCTAAAATAGTACCTCAAGAAAGACGTGGTGTTTATATGGGGATATTAAATATGATGATTGTTATTCCTATGGGTATTCAAACATTAACATTTGGACCTATTGTAAAAAACCTATTAGGTAATAGTGCAATTAATGCCATATTATTTGGGGGTGTATTTTTTATCATAGCAGGTGTTTTAGCTTTTCGACTCAAGCAACCAGAATCTATTGATGAAGATGAAAATGTTGTGATTCCTAGTGATGGCGCACACTAATTTATAATTAAGAAAAGAAAATAGTTTTGAAAAATAATAATAATAAAGATATTGACATTCTTTGTGTTGGCGAAGTCCTTGTTGATTTTATTGGACATCAAACAGACGTACTTATCAATAATACAAGAGATTATCACAGATATTTAGGTGGGTCGCCAGCAAATGTAGCCATGAATTCAGCAAGATTAGGATTGAAATCCGTAATGGTAGCAACAGTTGGAGATGATGGTTTTGGAGAGTATATTTTTAAAAGATTGAATGAAGTTGGGGTAAATACTAATCATATCAAAATGATTAATGAAAAACCCACAAGTGTTATTTTTGTCTCTAGGACTGACAGTACACCAGATTTTATTCCTTTTAGGAAAGCAGATTCTTATATTTTAGAAGAGCAAATTTCAACAGACTTACTTTCAAAAACAAATATATATCACACAACCTGTTTTGCTTTAAGTAAAAACCCTGCACAAACTACTATTTTAAAAAAGGCAGAAGAAGCATTTAATTTGGGGTGCAAATTAAGCATCGATGTAAATTATGCTAAAAAACTATGGCATAGCCAAGAAGAAGCGCTTAGGGTTATAAAATCGTATTGTAAATTTAATCCTTTAGTTAAGATTAGTGAAGATGACATGCTTAGGCTTTTTGAGCAAAAGTTGCCTCACGAAGATATATTCGATTTCTTCCATTCAGAAGGTGTCGATACGGTGTGTTTAACCATGGGGAGTAAAGGGGTTAAGTTGTCTCAAAAAGGGAAAGATGTTATTCAATTGCCAGCAATACAAATAGATGTTGTGCAGGATGCAACTGGAGCTGGCGATGCATTTTGGTCTGGGTTTTTATTCGCTCACATTAAAAATAAACCAGTTGAAAAATGTTTAGAAGTAGCTTTGCAATTGGCTGCTTTAAAGCTTCAAAATGTTGGAAGATTACCAGATAATATCAATATTTTATCAGAACTATTGTAAACTTTTAAATAATGTCAAAAGAAAATAAAATCAATAATGGTGTCATGCTTAATGCATATCCAGACAGCATTGGTAGTAATTTGAGTGACACAATTACTATGTTAAAAATGCCAGAATTCAAGGATGTTTTTTCATTGTTTTATGTGCTTCCAACGTTTTTTAATAGCGATTTAGATAGAGGTTTTTCTGTAATTGATTATAATATTAATAAGGATTTAGTTTCTGAAGACGATTTAAAAGCTTTAGAAGATTTAGATATTCAGTTAAAATTTGATATTGTTTTAAACCACTTATCAGTAGCATCTCCTCAGTTTAAAGATTTATTAAAGTATGGTAATCAGTCAAAGTACAAGGATTTTTTTATCAATTGGAATACCTTTTGGGAAGGTAATGGTATCATGGGCGATGACGGTGTAATAGTTCCAAAAGAAGAATTTCTTAATAAATTATTTATGAGAAAGTCTGGATTACCGATATTAAAAGTGCCTTTCCCTGACGGAACAGAAAAACCTTACTGGAATACTTTTTATCAGAAAGTGAATGCCGATAAAAGTTTTTTAGGCCAAATGGATGTCAATGCGAAGTCTGAACTGGTTTGGGATTTTTATGAAGAAACTTTAGAAAAAGTTAGTGGTTTTGGAGGAAAAATATTGAGATTGGATGCCTTTGCATATCTACATAAAGAAATTGGACAATCAAATTTTTTCAATAAACCGGGAACTTGGGAATATTTAGAAAAAATTAAACAAATAGCTCAAAAAAATGATTTAACCTTATTGCCAGAAATTCATGCTGAATATGGGTTGCATTTGCACGATGAGGTTGCAAATGAAGGATATTATATTTATGATTTTTTCCTTCCCGGATTAACCATTCATACTATTGAAACGGGTAACTGTAAAGCATTAATAACATGGGCGAAGGAAATAGTAAATAAAGGTTACAAAACTGTTAATATGCTTGGTTGTCATGATGGTATTCCTGTTTTAGATTTAAAAGGAAAAGAAGTTGATGGTGTTTATAATAAAGGCTTGCTTTTAGATGACGAAATAGAAAACATCATGAGTAAAATCATGGAACGTGGTGGGCGGGTAAAAAACCTTTATGGTCCATCTGGTAAAAAGATTTCTTATTACCAAGTTAATGCAACATTTTTTAGTGCCTTAGGAGAAGATGAACAAAAGCTGTTGCTAGCTAGAGCAATTCAAATGTTTATGCCAGGGATTCCTCAGGTTTGGTATTTAGATATTTTTGCTGGTAAAAATGATTATGAGGCAGCTGATAAAGGCGGAAGTGCTGGTCATAAAGAAATTAATAGAACTACTTTAGCAATACATGATATTGAAGCAGGGATAAAAAGTAATATAGTACAACGTCAACTTAAACTTTTAAGATTAAGAAATACTTCAAAAGCCTTTTCAGGAACTATTAGGATTAACGAAACTTCAGATAAAACTATTGATATTAAATGGATTAATCAAAATGAGGTTGCGCACCTTATGGCTAACCTTAAGACATATACCTTCACAATAAACTATTCAGTAGCTGGAGCAAGTAGGATTTTGTCTTTTTAATAGTGTGGTTTCGTAATTAATATGATTCCAATTCCAATCAAAACACTAAGCATTTTGCATATCCCATACAGTTCAAACTAAGAATTATATTAAAAAGTGAGTAATTCGGTGAGTATTAAATCAAATAACAATATAATTTACTGATTTACAATTAATTATAAATTCATGGTTATTCCCGCCTTGAGTACAAAAGCCTTCATTAAATTAATGAAGGCTTTTTTTATTCAGAAAAAAAAAGTTGCTTTAAAACCTATTTTCGCTGTTTTCTATCTTTAGGTTTTAATTACCTTTGCATAACTTAAATTCGAGCATTTATGATATATTCCATGACAGGTTACGGAAAATCTGTATTGCAATTACCAACAAAAAAGATAAGTATTGAGCTAAAATCTTTAAATAGTAAAAATTTAGATTTAAATGCTAGAATGCCTTCCATTTACAGGGAAAAAGAATTAGCAATAAGAAAAGTATTGGCAGATAAACTGGTGCGTGGAAAAATAGATTTTTCAATTTATGTGGAAGCTACCGCTGAAGACACATCAACACAAATAAACACGCCTGTTGTTAAGCAATATATGAAGCAATTAAGACAAGTTGCTGATGGTGATGATTTGGATTTACTTAAAATGGCTGTTCGTTTTCCAGATGCTTTGAATACGGTGAGAGAAGAAATTGATGAAAATGAATGGCAAATTATTGAAGATGAAATTAATAAAGCCATTGAAGATCTTAACAATCATAGACTTGATGAAGGTAAAGTACTTGAGCAAGATTTTAACGAACGTGTAGTTTCTATTGAAAACATATTAGACCAAGTAATAGCTATGGATCCTGAACGTGTTGAAGGTGTTCGTGAGCGTTTGTTAAAAGGCGTTCAAGAACTTAGGGAGAAATATGACGAAAACAGGTTTGAACAGGAATTAGTCTATTACATTGAAAAGTTTGACATTACGGAAGAAAAAGTACGTTTAAAAAACCATTTAAACTATTTTACAGAGTCCATAAACTCAAAAGAGTCTAACGGTAAAAAACTAGGTTTTATTAGTCAGGAAATGGGAAGAGAAATTAATACCATTGGCTCTAAAAGTAATTACGCACCCATGCAACAGCTTGTTGTGCAAATGAAAGATGAGTTAGAAAAAATCAAGGAACAGTTATTGAATGTACTATAATTCAGAAAACAATTTCAGTATTCAGTAAAAAAGATATATTATTATAGTGAAAGAAAATAAAAAACAAGGTAAACTCATCGTGTTTTCAGCACCTTCCGGTTCAGGAAAAACTACTATTGTTAGGCATTTGCTAGGTAGGGATAAATTAAACTTAGAGTTTTCCATATCGGCAACTTCCAGAGAAAAACGAGGCGAGGAAGTACACGGAAAAGATTACTACTTTCTTTCAGCAAAAGAATTTAAGAATAACATTAAAAACGATGCCTTTTTAGAGTGGGAAGAAGTGTATCGAGATAATTTTTATGGCACTTTAAAAACAGAAGTGGAACGTATTTGGGCTTTAGGCAAAAACGTTATTTTTGATATTGACGTTTCTGGAGGCCTAAGAATAAAAAGGAAATTCCCAGAAGAAACACTAGCCATTTTTGTAAAACCACCAAGTATTGACGAATTAAAAATTCGATTAAAAAAACGTAAAACAGAAAGTGCCGATAAAATAAATATGCGTGTTGCAAAAGCATCAGCCGAATTAGCAACTGCACCATTATTCGACACCATAATAGTTAATGATAATTTGGAAAAAGCACTTGCCGAAGCTGAACAAAAAGTTGATGATTTCATAAATTCTTAAACATGAAAATCGGTTTATATTTTGGTTCGTTTAACCCTATTCACATTGGGCATTTGGTTATTGCCAACTACATGGCAGAATATAGCGATTTAGATCAAATTTGGTTTGTTGTTACACCACATAACCCTTTTAAAAAGAAAAGTAGCTTGCTTGATAATCACCAACGTTTAGAAATGGTGTATCAGGCCACAAAAGATTATACAAAGCTAAAGGCTAGTGATATT